>NZ_FR896341.1:0-4434 GCF_000435155.1 Dialister sp. CAG:357
CCTGTCAGGATGATTCATTCTTGCAATTCCCTTGGTGCGTGATTATGATTATTTATATAGTTCCTTATTTCAGCGGGAGGTTATTTATGGAAATTTTAACAGACCCAGAGCAAATCAGGCAGCACATCAGAGATATCTACAAGCCCAATCATTTCATGATGGATTACTTCCATATCAACATTGAAGAGATTCACTGCGGAAGCGCAACGGTCAGCCTTAAGACTGACCCAGAAAAGCATAACAATCAGAGAGGCGTCATTCATGGAGGCGTTTTTGCAGCGCTTGCTGATTCCGTTACAGGCGTGACAAGCGCAACCGTAGGCGCTGTTGTTGCAACAGTTACGCTGACGATGAATTTCATCCGTACGGTAACGCCTGGAGAAACGATCCGCGTCACGAGCAAAGTCACTCACCGCGGCCGCTCTACCATTGCCATTACTGCTGAAATGCGCGACGAGGAAGGACGCCTTATGTCCAATATCCTGGCTAACATGATGGTCATCGGAGAATTTCCTGAAATCCCCCACCACTGGAACGGCTGATAAAAATCTCTGCAAAAAGTATTCAACCTGCTGCAGAGATTTTTTGTTACCCCTTATAATCATCAGTATAAAAAGCAGTGTGCAAAATTACCGCACACTGCCTTTTCATTTTCATTCTTCATCAGAGCACAGGGGCTTCCCTGCATTCAGAAGACGGCTGATTCTATTCATTAAATTCTGGCAAGAGCCTGTTCCAGATCATTCAGGAGATCATCGACATTTTCAATGCCTACAGAAATACGTACTGTTCCCGGTGTGATTCCTGCTGCCTTCTGTGCTGCTTCATCAAGCTGCTGATGGGTAGTAGAAGCCGGATGAACGACGAGAGACTTGGAATCGCCTACATTGGCAAGATCGGAGAAGATTTCGAGGTTGTCGATGAATTTTCTGGCTGCCTCAAATCCGTCTTTCAGTTCAATGGAGAAAATGGAACCTGCGCCCTTCGGCAGGTATTTTTCCTGCAGTTTATGATATGGAGAAGATTTGAGGCCCGGATAGTTGACCTTTGCTACCTTCGGATGAGCTTCCAGGTATTCAGCCACCTTCGTTGCGTTGTAGACATGTCTTTCTACACGGAGGGACAGTGTTTCAAGACCCTGGATAAAGAACCATGCGGAGATCGGGGAAATGGCTGCACCGGTGTCTCTCAGCACCTTGGCACGGATTCTTGTTACGAAGCCGGCTCCCGGGATATCCGTTGCAAAATTGATTCCATGATAGGATGCATCTGGTTTTGCAAAGTGAGGATATCTTTCAGGCTGGTTCCAGTTGAATTCTCCGTTTTCAATAATAGCACCGCCGAGTGTCGTGCCGTGTCCGCCGATGAACTTTGTCGTGGAATGGATGGATACGTCAAGTCCGTGTTCCAGAGGACGGAATAAGTAAGGTGTAGCAAATGTATTATCAACGAGTACCGGAAGATTCTTGGCATGAGCGATATCCCTGATCAGATCAAAGTCCGGGATATTGATGGCCGGATTTCCCAGTGTTTCGATATAGACTGCTTTTGTCTTTGGCGTAATCGCCTTTTCGATTTCTTCCGGATGATCAGGATCCACGAAATGTGTCGTAATTCCGAGCTGCGGCAGTGTATCGGTAAAGAGCTCATAGGTGCCGCCGTAAAGGGTGGATGCGGCAACGATTTCATCACCGGCTCCTGCAATATTCAGAATGGAATACGTAACTGCTGCTGCGCCGCTTGCTACGGCAAGGCCTGCTGTGCCGCCTTCAAGGGCAGCCAGTCTCTTTTCCAGTACATCCTGCGTCGGATTGGTCAGGCGGCCGTAAATGTAACCCGGCTTGCGGAGTGCGAAGCGGTCTTCTGCTTCCTGTGCATCCTTGAATACATAGGATGTCGTTTGATAGATCGGAACGGCTCTTGCCCCTGTTACCGGATCCGGCACCTGGCCTGCATGCTGCTGTAATGTTTCAAAATGAAGTTTCTTTTCGCTCATCTTATTTTCCTCCCTTGGAAATCCGTTTATACGTGCAAATCATCCTGCACTCATTTTTAATACGCTTCTTCTATACTTCCCGGTCTCTTAACTACGACATCGCCTTTCCATCATAATGACTTCTCCTTTGCGCTTACTCAAAACGGATCATGAAGAGGCACTGCTCTTCATGTAATCAAAAAAGCCCCCATCCGTTTAGGACGAGAGCTTCGTGATTCCACCTAATTTTGCATATATGTCGCCATACATGCCTTAACAGGTACTTGGCCTGTGCCGCATACCGTGCCTCTGTATCGGGAGGACCCGGGAAAGCCTACTTGGTTTCAGCCTTTCAAACTCAGAAATGCACTTCAACAGTTTTGACATATCCGCTTCCACTATCCGGACTCGCTTGGCTGCCGCCATCTGTTTACTCTTTTCTTCATCGTTTAGAGTTGCATTTAAATTACCATATGGGCAAATCTCTGTCAAGAAAATTATATAACGATTTTCTTTACCGCGTTACTCCGGTCGTCACATTGACCTTGATCGTATCGAGCGACATACCAGTCGTATGCTCGATTTCCCTTTGGATGCGGTCTCTCATCGTATGGATGATTTTCTTGATTTCCTGCGGTGTTCCGGGCTTTACGGAGACATCGATGAAAAGGATGAGCCCATTCATCTGGCCCGTGCTTTTCTCGCTTCTGACATACGTAATGCGGATTTTTTTCATATCCCTGACTGCATAATACACCAGCGACTCAATGACACGGTCAGAAAACGAGAGCTTCCCGTAATAGCTGAAAACCGGCCTTACCACAGACCTTTCTTCATTCTCGCTGAAACGCTTCGGCATTTCCTTCTTCCTGTTGCGGAAGAAACGGAGCGGATCGATGAGGTACCCTTTGAAGTAAGGCTTCAGTTCCATAGTAGGAACAGGGATAACATGCTTTCCTTCCTTGTTTCTTGCTTCTTTTGCCTTAAGCATCTCATCCGGACGGGCTACGTCCTGGATCCTGATATACTTGGACGGTTTTGGAAGCCCCAGTGCCTTGCAGATCGTCTCTACCATGCGGTCCGACGTGCCAAGGATCAGGACACGCTTAGGATTGATTTTCTCAAGAGCCTGCCTGACTTCTTCTCTCTGCTCCGCATCCCAGAAAATAGCGCGCCTGACAGCCTTGAGCCGGCTTTCTTCGCGCTTGGCCGATTTTCCGGCCACGATTCTGCTGTGATAAATAAGGATTCCGTCGTCAATGATGCAGGACGCTTTATTTTCATAGGCTACAACAAGAGCCCTGTCGCTTTTTCCTGTTCCGGGTGGACCAAAAAATGCTATGACTTCCATTGCAGCCCGCCTTCTTTCTTAAAAAATCAATCAATTCATAAAGAGAATACTTAATGGATTATTCTTCTCCGACAATCTGTACTTCCGTATGCAGATCGACGCCATAGGCTTCCTTCACTTTTTCCTGTACTGCATGAATCAGCTGAAGCATATCCTCGCAGCTGGCATTGCCGTTATTGATCAGGAATCCTGCATGCATTTCGCTCACCTGGGCATCTCCGACAGAAAATCCCTTAAGCCCTAAGTCTTCTATCATCTGGCCTACGAAATGGCCCTCAGGGCGTTTAAAGGTACTTCCTGCGCTCTTCTTGTCCAGCGGCTGCTTGGACCTGCGCCTCCCGTTCAGATCATCCATAAGCGCCTTGATATCGTTTTCATTGCCTTCCTTGAGGGAGAGTGTAATATCGACAATGACCTCGCCCTTCTGCATGAAACGGCTTTGGCGGTAAGAATATCCCAGATCCTTTTTGTCATAAACAACAAGGTCGCCGCTCGTATCGCAGACCGTTGCCCGGGAAATGATTTTTGACATTTCCCCGCCATACGCGCCCGCATTCATGAATGCAGCTCCGCCGATAGAGCCCGGGATGCCGCTTGCAAATTCCATCCCGGAAAGGCCGTATGAAAGAGCCTTTCTGGCAACAGCGGCCGTCGGAATGCCGCTTGATACTTTAAGCGTATTTCCTATTCTTTCAATGCCCTGGAGACGGGACGTGCAGATGACAACACCGCGTATGCCCTTGTCCCTGACAAGAAGATTGGCACCGCCGCCAAGGATAAAGAGTGGCAGATTATTCTTCCTGACCAGTTTGGTAATGATGCATAATTCTTCTGTCGTTTCAGGCAGCAGAAAAAAATCAGCGGGCCCGCCAATACCAAATGTCGTATGCCTGCTCATAGGTTCGTTCACTTTTATTTGATTTTCTCCTAAAACACCGGAGAAAAGATTTGCGTCATTTAAATTCATATAGATTCCTTTTCCATTAATTTTTATGCTTCTCCTATTATAAATTTAGCAGGCATCATCGTCAATGAATAATAACGAATAATATATTCAATAAATGCACGTAAAAAGCGGGTTATAGGACAAAACGTGTTGGTAAAAATT
>NZ_FR896342.1:0-7468 GCF_000435155.1 Dialister sp. CAG:357
AGGAGTACGTTTACACAAGATTATTTAAACACTCTATAAATACTTTCATTGACTTAGTACACGTCTACCGTTGTTATAATAAGTACAGATTTTGTTTACATCGAGGCTCATGCCTGCTGTTTTGAAAGGAGATTCTATGAAAAAATCATTGATGGCGCTCACGCTCTGCGCGCTGATGTCCGGCTCGATCATTTTTGCTGCTGACCAGACACCCAGAGACAACTTTTACTGGCTCGGCCAGATCAATAAAGCTTCTGATATCATCAATACCGATGAAGGGCTCCTGACCCCTGCTGAAGGCAAGAACATTGCCCATGGCATCCAGAAGGTCCTTGATGAAGGAAACAAGCCGGGCGGCCCGCGTCCGACGAATGTCGTCGCTTTCGAACCATACCTCATCCAGGCAGCAGGCCCGGAAGTCACGAAGATCCATGCCGGCCGTTCTTCCCAGGATATGCTGACGACCGTCGGCATCATGGAACAGAGAGAACATCTCATGGCCATGGCCAAAGAGCTCGACAACGTGCAGCGTTCCCTGATCAAGCTGGCTGAAGAAAACAAGGACACCATCATCCCGAACTATACGAACGGCGTCGCTGCCCAGCCAAACAGCCTGGCTCACCACCTCATCGCTTATGCCAATGCATACAACCGCGACATGCAGCGTGTCAGAGAATATTATGCCCGCCTCAATCGCTCTCCGATGGGCTCCATGGTCCTGAACGGCACCGGCTGGCCGCTTGACCGCGACCGCATGGCCGATTACCTCGGCTTTGACTCCATCGCCTACAATACGTACGATGCAGGACAGATTTTCCCGCAGGAAGCGCCGATTGAAACAGGCGGTATCACGAATGCCATCGCCATCCACACGACAAGCTTCATTGAAGAAATCATGCAGCAGTACGCACAGCCGCGTCCGTGGATTCTTCTTAAAGAAGGCGGCGGAAATACATATGTCTCCTCCGCTATGCCGCAGAAGAGAAATCCCGGCATCCTGAACTCCTGCCGCACTGACGCTTCCACGCTCCTTGGCATGTCTGTCGAAGCAGCATTCCGCTCCCACAACATTCCTGCCGGCATGGCTGACGGACGTCTGAGTGGAAGAATGGACATCGTACCGCAGGCAACGAAAGTCCTCTCCGAATTCGACCGCATCCTGAACAACCTTGTCATCCATCCGGACCGTTCGCTCGAAGAACTGAATCTTGACTGGACCTGCTCGCAGGAAATTGCCGACCAGCTCATGAAGAAATACGGCATCCCCTTCCGCGTAGGCCACCACTTCGCTTCTGATGTCGTTACCTATGCAAGAGCCAACAACATCACTCCGGCTGACTTCTCCTATGAAGATGCCAAGACCATCTATGCTAAATCCGTAGCCGATGTTGCCAAGGAAGACCCATCCATCCCGAAGACCTTCCCGATGACAGCAGAAGAATGGAAGAATGCAAAGGATCCCGTTGCTATCGTTCACAACCGCGCCGTCAAAGGCGGGCCGCAGCCATCTGAACTCAATAAGATGATCGAGATGGCAAAGAAGGACCTTGCCAACAACGAAGCATGGGTTGCATCCACAGAAAACCAGCTGAGCCAGTCCGAGAAGAAACTGAATAATGATTTCGATCAGATGCTGAAATAATTCCGCTGATCCGTATGTGACAATATAAAAAGGCTGTGACGAAATGTGCAATCATTTCGTCACAGCCTTTTTTGTTTAGTTATTCATCAAGCTCCTTCGACGAGGCTGCAGGTGGACCATCCGCATTCGTTGCAGGTGGTGCAGTGGCCTTCGACGTGGATCTGATGGGATCCGCAGTGCGGGCAGGTCGGTTCCTGTTTCTTAGGTTCGAAATTAACCTTTTCTACCTTGCCGTCAGCTTTCTTTTCATCAGCCTTGGCGTTTTCATCGACGCCCAGGATGTTGCCGCGGCGGCAGCCGTCGCGGAATGCTGTGATGCCCTTGCATCCGCTTTCCCATGCATCCATGTAAATCTGGAAGATATCTTCCGGAGTTGCATCGTGCTTCAGGTTGACGGTACTGGAAATGGAGTTGTCTACATACTTCTGCATGACTGCCTGGAGCTTCACGCGGTCATCGAAAGGCACTTCATGGCTTTCTACGATCCACGGGAAACGTTCGATGATTTCTTCATCGGTCAGGTTGAGCGGAAGGTTGTGGTATTCAAGGAGGTCCTTGACGCTGTGCGCATAGACGCGGAAGCTGCCGTGTACATCTTCCATCTTATGCGTGGTTCTTTCGTAGGAAATCTTGTAGAGCGGTTCGCATCCACCAGAATAGCTGCCCATCAGGAGGGAGATGGTGCCGGTAGGAGCGATGGCAAGCAGTGTGCCGTTTCTGAGGCCATGCTGATGAATGTCTTCATACAGCTCCGGATCCAGTTCCTTCACAAAATCCATGACCGGGGACTGCTTGGTAGCTTCCCAGCGGTACTTGCCGAAGGTGCCGAGCTTCTTGGCTCTGTCGCAGGAAGAGCGGAGAGCTGTCAGGAGCATCATCTTCATGACTTCGCCCATGAATGCATTTGCCTTTTCGCTGCCATATTTCAGTTTCATGGCAACGAGAGCATCTGCTACGCCGAAGAGGCCAAGTCCCAGGGATCTCCAGTCGTCGATGCAGGTTCTGTTTTCATCGAGCGGTTGAATGTCATAGCCATAGGAAACGATTTCATCGAGAGCTGCGATGCCGTCATAAACAGTCTGACGGAATTTTTCTTCATTCAGCTTCGGTTCATCGCTGAACTTGTCATCGATCATGCTGTAGAGATTGATGCTTGCCAGGTTGCATGCGTTGTAAGCATTGCCGCCGAATTCGCCGCATGGGTTGGTGATTTCAATCTTGTATTCCGGATAGCCGGCCAGCAGATGGTAATCATTCAGGCGGTCAGAGAAGAGCGCGCCCGGATCACCCCAGTCCCACTGGGTTTCGCAGAATTCCATGAAGAAATCTCTTGCGCGGATGACGCGTTCGATATTTTCGCCGGTGGATTCTACATGGTAGCGGAGAGTGTAGTCTGTATCATTCTTGACAGCTTCCATGAATTCATCCGTGAAGAGGATGGAAATGTTCATAGAAGACAGCTTTTCTTCATTCTGTTTGATATGCAGGAATTCATAGATGTCCGGATGATCGCAGTTCAGTCCGACCATCATAGCGCCTCTTCTGCCGTTCTGGCTGATGACTTCGCCAGTCACGTTGAAAATCTTCATGAAGGAAACAGCGCCTGTAGAAGTTCTTGCAACGTTTCTTACTTCACTGCCCTTTGGACGAAGGCCGGAAATGTTGATGCCGATGCCGCCGCCGTAAGAGAAAATGCGGGCGATCTCGTAGTTGGACTTGAAGATCGATTCCAGATCATCCTTCGGAGAAGGAAGGATATAGCAGTTGGAAAGGGAAACTTTGAACTTGCCCTTGGAGCCTGCAGCATAGAGAGCGCGGCCTGCCGGACAGAAGGAAGCTTCTTCCAGATATCCTCTCACTCTTGGACGCAGGTCATCATCAAAAATAGAACTGACGCGGTCCATGAACTGTTCAGGGTTTGTTTCACCCTTGTGATAATACTTCTCTCTCAAGATGCCTTGGCTGATTTCATTGTCGTACCAGTGATTCATAACGATCCCCCACTTTAATGGATATTTTTTATAAGATAATTTCAGATGTTTCTGACCAGACGCCCGGGTGTCTGGGATATGTATTTCTTAGTGCATGACTATAGTACCAAATACTTTATATGGTGTCAAATTCATTAATTGCATCCTATATATGGTAGTTATGCATAAGAACTATCAAGTTCCCGATAGAATCGGGCGTGGCGGAAATGCATGCCCCGGAAGGCCTGTTATATCGAAGAAAATGAAACATGAGACCTCATTTCTTCCCTTTTTATGGGCATTTCCAGAAGCGCATTTTTATGAAAATTTTCCTAAATATTTTTTAAATGAGAAGGACAAACGGCAAAAGACAGCTGACAAGGCAGCAATGACAATAAAAAAACAGATGTGAAATACCATTTGCAGTATCTCACATCTGTCTCTTTATTCTATATGAAAAGATTATTCTTCGTCTTCATCGACGTCGTCATCGCTGGAAATGACATCGATCGATGCGATGCGGTCACCGTCTTCCAGTCTCTGGAGGATGACGCCCTGGCCGGCTCTTGCCTTCTTGCTGGAGATCTGGCTGGCCTTTGTCTTGATGGTGATGCCCTGTTCGGATACACCGACGAGTTCATCATTGTCATCAGCGGCTACGAGAGCGACGACTTCGTACCCCTTCTTGAAGTTGCGGACACCGCGTCCGTTTCTTCCCTGGAGATGGTATGCGGAGGACTTGTTTCTCTTCGCATTGCCGTCAGCGGAAATCGTGAAGATATCCTTATCCGTAGCAAGAACTGCGCCTACGACTTCGTCGAGCTCGCCGTCGTCATCAGAGAGGCGGATTGCATGGACACCTGCGGTAGCGCGGCCCATCGTGCGGACTTCATCGTCTCCGATGGAGAAGCGGATAGCCATGCCCTGACGGGTGCCGATGATGATTTCCTCATCACCCTTGACAGCAAGGACAGTGACGAGACGGTCGCCATCATTCAGACGGACAGCGATCAGGCCGTTCTTGTTGATGTTCTTGTATTCGGAAATTTCCGTCTTCTTGATATAGCCCTTCTTCGTGACCATGAGCAGGTACTTCATATCCTTATCGCCTGCATCGATATCGAGGAGCTCGGTCACCCTTTCATCCGGACCAAGACCCGGGATGAAGTTGATGAGAGCGCTGCCTCTTGCCGTTCTGCCCGACTTCGGGAATTCGACGGCTGTCTTCATGTAGACTTTGCCCTTGTTCGTGAAGAAGAGGATCCTGTTATGAGTGGAGGTGCTGAGGAGCTTCCAGACATAGTCCTCATCCTTCATCTTCATGCCGGATACGCCGCGGCCGCCCTTTCTCTGGACGCGGATATCAGCGGAATCCATGCGTTTGATATAGTTCTGCTTTGTCAGCGTAATCGTCATCGGTTCATCCGGGATGAGATCGGTCATCGTGAAATCGTTCGAAGCTTCAGCGATTTCCGTACGGCGTTCATCGCCGAAGTTCTTCTTCTCATCGAGGAGTTCATCCTTGACTACGCCCATCAGCTTGTCACGGCTGGAGAGGAGATCGGTCAGGTAATCAATCGTTTCCAACACATCCTTATAATCCTGTTCCAGCTTGTCGCGTTCCAGACCGGTCAGTCTTCTGAGACGCATATCGAGGATCGCGGTAGCCTGTTTTTCAGAAAGGCTGAATTTTTCCATCAGGGAAGCTCTTGCGATGTCGTCCGTGCGGGACTCTCTGATCGTACGGATGACTTCATCGATATGATCAAGAGCGATCAGCAAGCCTTCCAAAATGTGGGCTTTGGCCTTTGCCTTGTCCAGTTCATACTGCGTTCTTCTGGTGACGACTTCTTCCTGATGCTTCAGGTAGTAGTACAGGATCTGGCGCAGATTCAGGATACGCGGATGTCCGTCAACGAGCGCCAGCATGATAGCACCGAAGTTGATCTGCATCTGTGTATGCTTGAAGAGATTGTTCAGCATGATTTCCGGGTTCACGTCAGCGCGGAGCTCGATAGCAATACGCATGCCCGTTCTGTCGGATTCATCGCGCAGAGCCGTGATGCCGTCCAGGACCTTCTGTCTGGACAGGTCGGCGATTGTCTCAATGAGGCGCGCCTTGTTGACCTGGTACGGAATTTCCGTTACGACGATACGGTTCTTGCCATGCGGCATTTCTTCGATATCCGTTCTGGCACGGACAGTGATGCTGCCGCGGCCGGTGCGGTACGTGTCTTCGATGCCCTTGTGGCCCTGGATGATAGCAGCCGTCGGGAAATCCGGGCCCTTGATGTACTTCATCAGCTCATCGACCGTGATTTCCGGATTGTCGATCATAGCACAGAGGCCGTCGATAACTTCATTCAAGTTGTGCGGCGGAATGTTCGTTGCCATGCCGACAGCGATGCCGTAAGAACCATTGACGAGAAGGTTCGGAATTCTGGACGGAAGAACGACTGGTTCCTGCAGGGATCCATCGTAGTTCGGTACGAAATCGACCGTATTCTTATCAATGTCGCGGAGCATTTCCACCGTGATCTTTGCCATACGCATTTCGGTATAACGCATAGCAGCCGCGGAGTCGCCGTCGACAGAACCGAAGTTGCCGTGGCCGTCGATCAGCGGATATCTGGTAGAGAAATCCTGCGCCATGCGGACAGCGGATTCATACACTGCTATGTCGCCGTGCGGGTGATACTTACCGAGGACATCGCCGACGATACGGGCGGACTTCTTGTAAGCCTTGCCCGGCAGCATGCCCGATTCATTCATCGCATACAGGATGCGGCGGTGAACCGGTTTCAAGCCATCCCTGACATCAGGCAGTGCGCGCGTCACGATGACGGACATCGCATAGTCGATGTAGGAATTTTTCATCTGCGCCTCAAGGGGCGTCGAAATGATTTTACCTTCTTTCCAATCCTCCATAAAAACTCCTTTGCCTTGCTCCGGCATCTGAAAAAGATGCCATGAAAAGAACGCGGAAAGTCCGCGCCCTCAAAAAAATTAAACGATTTACGTGTATATTATACCATAAAATGCGTTATAAAGCCATTTAAACGCGTTTTTACACAGTTGACAATAAGAATCATACAACTAATCAAATTCGGTTTCATTTTTGCTTAAAAAGGCCTCTATTTTGAAAACACAAAAGAAACCTATATCATATCGTCCTTTTTCATTCCACAATCTGTCCAATTAGTGTATAATAATTTTGTCATTCAAAGTCGTGAATCAAAGGATGTGCATAAGTAATGAAAAAATACATTGCAGCCGCTCTGATACTGATCGTGCTCATTGCAGCCGGCGGCGCTTTTGCGTTTTTTTATTTCTTCAACGGAGGCTCCTGGCAGGGTACCTGGTGGGGCGTGCAGGACGCCGGCGTCAACTGGACCGGCGACAACATGCAAAACCTGGAAACCGTTACATTTACCAGGAATGACGACGGCACCATCACTGTAGACCACAAAGTACAGGTTGGCAGCCGTGAAATCGAAGGCAGTCTTTCCGGCGAAGGGAAAGTCGATGGCGGACGCCTGCAGGTCACTCTCAAGAATGGCAAGACCGAGAGCTTTTCCTACAACGCAGTCGACAAGACCATTGCGACTCCCCTCACCAATGCAGATGATACACCCGTCACACTGAAAGAACTGACCGGCGATAACAATGACGAGATGGAACGCATCCGGAGCCAGATCGTACAGATCTCTCAGAAACCGGAAAACAAAATCGATAAAACACTGGCTTCCTCAAGAAGCTAAAAAAGAAGCTGTGAGAAATGGAAATCATTTTTCACAGCTCTTTTTCGTTGTGCGGAAGGAATGGGGACGCGGACAAAAAGTTGGACCAATTGACA
>NZ_FR896343.1:0-6874 GCF_000435155.1 Dialister sp. CAG:357
GATTGCACATTTTGTCACAGCCCCTTCATTTTTATTTCTGGTCGACTTTGGGTGGTGTTTGTTCGCCTTTGTAGGGATGGGCTTCTGCGTCCATTTCGAACTGCCACATGCGGGTGGGGACGACGTCGCCTTTTTCGTCGCAGGTGTAGCGGATGGACTGGGGGATATTGCGGCCGGCGGCGAGGGGGCTGGTGAAGCCTCTTCCGATGACGTCGGTGGTGTTCATGAGGAAGACGAAGGCGTGCGGGTCGATGTCTTCTACGAGGTGGCGGACGCGGGTGACCTGGGTGAGGTCGACGATGGCGAAGATAATTTTCTTGTCAGCGCCGGAGAAAGCGCCCTGGCCGTAGAGGAGGGTCGCGCCGTGGTGGATGGTGCGCAGGATGGCATCAGAGATTTCAAGCGGCTTGTCGGAGACGATGAAGGCTGCTTTTCTCTGGGCAAAACCAAGGACGAGACGGCTGGCGAGGTTCGCATTGATGTACATGCCGATCAGGGTGCAGATGGCTGGTTCCAGAGCGAAGATCCATGCACTGGCCATGACGATGATGAAGTTCAGTGCGAAGACGACGTAGCCGATTTCCAGGTTGTAGTACTTCTTGATGATGGCACCGATGACGTCGAGGCCGCCGGTATTGCTGTTGTAACGGTAAAGGATACCCATGGCGACGCCCAGGACGACACCGCCGGAGATGGCAGCGACGATCGGGTCCTTGACGACGTGGTAGTCAGCCAGGAAGGCCGTGAGGTCGATGAAAAGGGAAAGGAGAACGGTCCCGAGGATCGTGATGATGGTGTAAAATTTCCCCATGAATTTCAGGGAGAGACCGAGGATTGGGAGGTTCAGGACAAGGTTCGTGACGCCGATCGGAATGCCGGTCAGGTAGTATACAATCATGGCGATACCTGTCAGCCCGCCAGCCAGGAACTGGTGCGGGACGAAGAAGGCATTGACGCCGACGGAATAAATGAAAGTGCCTAGGATCGTAATCGCTATAATGAAAGCCAGACGTTTCCAGAAGAGCGGTGTGCGGTATTCGGACATCGAAAGAAATGCCATTTTGGTTCCTTTCTGCAGGGCGCAAGAAACGCGGGCCATAGGCAACAAAGCAGCCCGCGGAATTACATTCATCTCATTATATCAGAAGATGTCAAGCATGGTAATTTTATTTGGCGCAGGATGCATGGAAATAAGGAAATCGGGCAAAAGTGCGGGATTTCCGGTTGCCTCATTGGTGGTTCCATAGGAAAAAGCCCCCGATGGAGGCTTTTCCGTGAGCATTTATTCTTTTGCTGTGACTTCTTTGACCCAGGCGATGAAGTTGCCGGTCGAATTGCCGGTGCGTTCTGCCATGGTGTGCTTCTGGTTCCAGACGGTCGTGAAGAGGACGTTCTTCACGTCTTTTCTCTGCTTCAGGCCGAGGTAAAGGTTGAGCTCGGTATTGAGAGCGGTGTCACCCTGGAAGAGGCCGGTATTGATACGCCAGTGGTTGGCAAGGACGGACGGCTTTTCTTCATCGTTCGGAATGAGGATAAATGTCATCGGATCGTACATGATCTGGCGGATGATGGAGGGGACGCCGAGGCTGTCGACATTGTCCATTTCGTCATAGTAAGATTTCCTGATGTTGTCATTGTAGTCCGCGTAAGCGCTGTAGCGGTCCTTGTTGTGTTCCATGAGCCAGGACATGCCGCCGTCGAAGTGCATGGCGCTGACCTTGCCATTGCCGAAGAGGAGGTTTTCTGCCTGGGAGAGCGTGGTGCTGTCGAAGGCGCCGATGCCTTTGGATGCTTTCTTGAGGCGGGACGTGAAGGCGCCGATGGATGTGATCTTTGCCGTATTCGTCTTGGCGTCATAGGTGATCCACGGGTTGTCGCCGTTCAGGCTGTCGATGTAGTCCTGCGGGGTCTGGTAGGTATGAGGCTCGGTCGGTGTGTCCTTCGGGAAAGGCTTGCCGCCAGGGACCATGGAGGTCGGGCGCTGCTGCGGGCCCTGTCCCGGGAAGCCGCCGTCCATATGGAAATCGCTGCCTCCCAAGGTGAGCGGGAATTTGTTGTCCGAGAGGAAATGGTTGAGCGATGTTTCAATGACACCTCTCATGTAGTCATAGTATGTGCCGCTCGCATTGATGCCGTTTCCGTCCCAGCCCTGCGAAAGGGTGAGCAGATTTCCATTTTCATCCTTGAGCTGCATGTTGTTCAGGTAAGCGGCATAATTTCTTGCCATGTCCTGAGAAATCGCGCGGGTCCATGTGCCGTAGGCTCTCTCGCCGTCGTTCGCATACTGGCCCATCATCCATTCATAGGAGAAATCGGCCTGCGTAAGGTTCGTGATCGGGCACCATGCCTGCGCGCCGTCGATGGCATCGCTCAAAGGCTTTCCCTTTGCATCGGTCATGAGTGCGCCGATGGAGGAAAGGTACGGTCCGAAGAAATCACTGTCGCCGGTCGCGCCCATGAGTGCACTCTGCGCGCCGCCGCCGCTGTGGCCGAAGGTGAAGATGCGGTTCTTGCTGCCCGGGATGAGACTGTCATTGTAGCGGAGGTAGCGGACAGCGGCCTTCAGGTCCGTGACGCCCCAGGGAGCGCCGCCGACGAATTCCGTACCGTCCGGGTTCGTGCCGTTTTCTCTTCCGCGGCATCCTGCAAAGACATAGACGAAGCCTTCGGAGAGGTACGTATTGAGACCGTTAGGATAGTAAGCGGACGGCGCTTTCTGCGCGGCGTATCCGCCCGTATTGACCGGCATGACGATCGGTGCAGTCTTAGCTGTGTAGTTTCCTACCTTTGCCTTGTCATTGATAACGGCCGTGTACGTGCCGTCCTGATTTTTCGTGCCCTTCATATAAGCGCCCGGGACGTAGACAGCGAGCTGCTCATATTCCGTCGCAGCCGGCTTTGTGCAGTAGACGAGGCCGATCTGGTAGTAAATATCATTCTTCTCATCGTAATTCCACTTGGCGGGGTTCACTTTGATCGATTCAGCCGTGAGCGGAGCCTTGGCCGTTTCTTTGGAGTCTGCCTTGTCTGTCTTTGAAGCCGTCTGTACAAAGGCAGCTGTGGTCTTGAAGACCTGTGCTGCTGAAGGCGTCTCATCAGCAGCAGATGCGAAGGATACGGGAGCGAGGCCCATCAGCACAGCGGCTGAAAGGGCGAGCCATTTCTTGGATACCATATTATTCCTCCTTAACAAAAGAGCCGCGGATCGTCTTCCAATCCGCGGCATTTCATTCTCTCTGAATCATTTCTGATTGTTTTTATTATAGGAGTTTGAAGGGGAAAAATCAAACGACGGACTTAGAATTTGCTCCAGTCGTGGTTGTAGATATCCCAGTGCTTCTGTTTCTTCAGGTAAGCGATGCTTTCATCGATATCCGCAAGGAGCTGGTCCTTGTCTCTCGGCAATGTTGCTGCGAGGCGGATGTAGTTGGAAACGTGGTTGCTTCTGAAAATCATGTGTTCCGTTTCCGGAAGGTCAAGGTGCTCGATGATGACCTTCAGCTCTTCCATGAGTCCTGCCGGGGTGAGCGGTGTGAACTCGCCGCGTTCGAACTGATCCTTCAGTTCGCTTCCGCGGTAGAGCATGAGGGAGAGTGCGGAAAGATGGGTCGGTTTGATTTCATTGATGGCTTTTGCGGTGGCCAGGGCATGTCTTTCACTGCCCGGAACGCCTGCGATGCCAAGGATGATCATGATGGAAAGCTGCATGCCGGCTGCGCGTACGCGCTTGCCGACTTCGATGGACTGCGGGCCGTCGACGCCTTTGCGGATATCGCGCAGGGTCTGGGAATCGCCGGATTCCATGCCGTAGTAGAGGATCTGCAGGCCTGCTTCACGAAGCTGGGTCAGTTCTTCCACGGACTTTCTGAGGATATCTCCAGGAGCGGCGTAAGATGCGACTCTTTCCAGGTTCGGGAAATATTTCTTGAGCGTATTCAGGATTTTCAGAAGACGTTCGGTTTCGAGAACAAGCGCATCGCCGTCAGCGAGGAATACGCGGCGGACACCATCGCGGTCGACGGAGTAAGCCATGGCGATCTGGCGCATGATTTCTTCATCGGTAAGTTTTTCAAACTGGACGCCGCGGTACATGTTGCAGTAAGTGCAGTGGTTGTGCGCGCATCCACGAGTCACGCGGAGGATGAAGCTTTCTGCTTCACTCGGCGGACGGTAAACTGGGGTTTCGTAGTCGTCAAAAAATAATCCTGGCATACGACCATTTCCTTTCAAAGTGGGACATTTTTAATGATACTGTTTTGCAAAATAGTTACATACAGTTTTAACAATCACTATTATACATAGTTCTCTTGAAAAATACAACAACAAATTTAAATGTTTAAATATTAATAATTCAAAGGAATGGTATAATGAGTATGGAAGATAGATCACTATAAAATGAAGAAAAAAAATGCCGAAAATGGCAGGAAAAGAGGTAATCATGATCACGGAAACAGCGCGCGCGAAAATCAATCTGACGCTTTGGGTCGGGAGGAAGAGGCCGGACGGCTACCACTCGATCGATTCCGTCATGCACAGCATATCGCTCTCAGATGAAATTACACTGGAGAAATCGAATGAGATCCTCCTGACAGTCCTCGAAGGCGATGCGCCGGCAGGACAGGAAAACCTCATGGTCCGCGCCGCTGAAGCATTCTTCGCCGTGACAGAACTGGAAGGAGGCGTCTTCCTGACGCTGAAGAAACGAATCCCTTCAGGTGCCGGCATGGGAGGGGGCTCTGCCGATGCAGCCGCCGTCCTGCGCGGACTTTCCAAAGCTTACGAGCATCCGCTCAGCAAAGAAGATCTCCTTAAAGTCGCAGCCAGGATCGGCGCCGACGTTCCCTTCTGCGTAGAAGGAGGGGCATCGCGCTGCCAGGGCATCGGGGAAATCCTGACACCGGCCAGAGCCTGGGAAGGCCTGCCGCTCGTCATCGCCATGCCGCCGCTCTTCATGCCGACCGGTCCTGCGTACCAGAAGCTCGATGAAAGAAAAGAACTCAGCATCGACAAGACAGAAGACTGCCTCAAAGCGCTCGAAGAAAGAGACTGGGAAGGCCTCGCCGATTCCCTCTCCAACGACTTCGAACTCGGACTCTTCCCGAACTCCCCGGGACTCCTCTCGGCCGCCCGCTATGTCCAGAGCTTCGACTGCCCCGCCGTCATGACCGGCTCAGGCTCCGCTTTCTACCTCATCCCCGGAAGCCACGAAGAAGGACAGTGGATCGTCGAACAGATCCACGAAGAAAAACCAGACTGGTTCGCCCAGACAGCAGAAACCGTCGGAAGACATGAATTGTAAAAATAGAAATCTCCCTTTGGGTCCAGGAAATTTGGATTCCAAAGGGAGATTTTTTAATGCTCTCAATTTTCAGATGTCTGAGGATTTGGTAAAGAAGGCATGGCTGTGATGAATTCATCTGCGTGGGGCAGTTTGTCCTTGGCGAAGAGATGCTTTTCCGTTCCTGCTTCGACAGCTTTCTGGTAATACTCGCATTTGTAATTGATGACGTCGAGGATTTTCTTCCATTCCTCGATCTGCTTTTCCATTTCTTCCTTGCGGCGGAGGAAAAGGTCGAGGCGTTTCTGAAGCGTGCTGTCGCCTTCGTGGACCCATTCGGAGAACTGGCGGATTTCCTCGATGGAAAGCCTTGCACTCTTGAGGCACTGGACAATCTGGAGAGAGGCGAGGTCGACGTCAGAGAAGCGGCGGTATCCGGACTCGGTCCTTTCGAGGAAGGGGAGAAGGCCTTCCTTGTCATAATAACGGAGCGTCGTCGCCGGGATGCGCGTCATTTTGGAAACTTGCTGGATGGTATATGACATATTTCCTCCCATTTTTTTGAAAATGCTATTAACCTTAGAGTTAAGTCTAATGTTACACTCTATTCGTAAAAGAAGCAAGGTATGGAATTCAACCACAGGAGGAACCAAGATGAATAAGAAAATGATGAAACGCGCTCTCACGCTCGCTGCATTCGGACTTCTCATGGCAGGCGGCATGATGAATGCTTCTGCTATGGACCGCGCGCCCGTCGCAGCTTCCAAAGCGCCGGCTGAAACGATCGACGCTTCGAAGCTTTCGAACGCATGGGACAAGACATTTCCTGAAGATGCAAGGGTAAGCCATAAGAAAGTGACCTTCCACAACAGATACGGCATCACTCTTGTCGGCGACCTTTATACGCCAAAAGACATGAAACCGGGTGAAAAACTGGATGCCATTGCCGTGGCCGGCCCGTATGGCGCCGTGAAGGAACAGGTCTCCGGACGCTATGCACAGGAACTGGCGGCCCGCGGTTTCCTGACACTCGCCTTCGATCCGTCTTACACAGGGGAATCTGGCGGACAGCCGAGAAACACCACATCCCCGGACATTGATACCGAAGATTTTCTGGCAGCTGTCGATTACCTGTCCAACAGGCCTGATGTTGATCCGCAGAAAATCGGCGTCCTCGGCATCTGCGGCTGGGGCGGCTTTGCCATCAATGCGGCATCCATGGACCCGAGAATCAAAGCGACCGTGACATCCACCATGTACGACATGAGCCGCGTCATCGCCAACGGCTACTTCGACTATGACAAGACACCGGAACAGATCAAGGCAGAAAGAAAAGCCCTTCGTGAAATGGTCAGCGCGCAGAGAACGCTCGACTACAAGAACGGCACCTACAAGATGGCAGGCGGCGTCCCGGAAACCGTCACCCCGGACATGCCTGAATTCGTCAGAAACTACCACGACTTCTACCAGCCGATTTCTGTTTAAGTGCAAATGAATAGTAATTCATGCCGTATTGTCAACCAATTTTATTATGTTATTCTTCGTAATGAGAGGGTCGTAGGTTCAAATCCTATTAGTGGCTCCAAAGTCTAAGGG
>NZ_FR896344.1:0-24629 GCF_000435155.1 Dialister sp. CAG:357
TTCATCCCCCAAATTTCCGTGAAGAGCCTCTTTTATTTATCTTACCCAGGGGTGGTTGGTTCTCCTCCCGTGGTGCCTTCTTCTGGCCCAGGGGGAAATCCGCCTCCTCATGACAAATCCTTCCTCTTCCTTATGAAGAGCGGAAAGATCGGCTGTTTCTTTCTTATTTGGCTTCGTCAGAAGGTTTAGCAGCTGGTTCAGCTTTTCCTTCAGCATTTGCGGCATCTTCAACGGGAGCATTTTCCTTTCCTGCTGCTTCAGCTTCGGCTCTTTTCTGGGCAGCTCTTTCTTCGATTTTTGCCTTATAGTCTTCTGCTGTCTGGCGAAATGTTTCCTTCGTCTGAGCGGCAGCCTGCTGGGCAGCTTCCTTGTATTCTGCTGTCTTTGTCTTCACGGTATCGGAAACTTCCTGTACCTTTGTCTTTGTGGTATCGGTGATTTCCTGTGCGCGTTCCTGGGCAGCCTGTGCCTGGTCATGCGCCTGGATCTTCAGCTTTCCAGCCTGGATCTTTGCTTCCTGCATCTGGACGCGTGCCTGGGCTTTCAGCTTTTCAGATCTCAGCTTCATCTGTTCGGACTGGACTTCTGTCCTGTACTTCATTTCATCGGTCTTCTTCTGGAGGACGTCCATCTGGTCTCTGGCCATGCCTCTCATATCATTGGCACGTTCAGCGGCATCCTTCCTGAATTCACGGCTCTTGATGCGGGCGATGGCCTGCAAATCCTTTGCCGTCTTCTGTGCTGTTTCCTGAGCGACTTCGGAAGCACCGAGGATGGTGTACTTGGCGTTTTCGATCTGTTCGTCCGTGACTCCTGCCTTCTTCAGCGCATTGACGAGCTTGTCTCCGAAAATGTTTGCCTTGTCCTGCAGCTGGTCAGCCAGCTGATTGATGGTATTGTGAGCTCTTTCCGGATAGATGTCGTTCCAGCTCTTCTTCAGTTCCTTGGTGAAATCTTTCTTTTCATCGCCGAGCGGTTCATCCTTCTTCGGATTGGCTTCGAGTTCCTTTTCGTCCTTTTCGCCGTTTGCCTTTTCTTCTTCAAAGACTTCCTTGTACGGACGTGTATCATCCGGCATGCCGTCCTTGATCCATCTCTGCGCTGCCTTGCCTACGCCGTAGGTGACGGAAACGCCGATCGGAATCTGCATGGCAGCAATCGGAATCAGTGTGGCAAGCGTGCTTCCCACAACGGTAGCACCCATCGATCCCAGAAAGGAGAGGACGGCGGTCTGGTTGAGTTCCACGCCATATACTTTGCCGATCTTGGAAATCATGTAGACTTCATTGGCAATAAGAGCGACTGTGCCGAGAAGCGGAGCGGCAACGATGACGCCGGCTCTGCCTGCGCCCCAGCGGATCAAACTGTCTGCTGTTTCATCGCGGTCGTCGATGATATTGATTTCGACATCGGCTTCCGGGGAATCGACATGAACTTCTTCAGCGGGTTCTTCTGCTTCAGGAGCAGCTTCTTCTGCTTTCGGTGCTTCTTCTGCTTTCGGTGCTTCTTCTGCGGCCGGTTCTTCCTTCGGAGCTTCTGCCGGAGCTTCTTTGACTTCGGCAGCGGTTTCCATCGGGACACCTGCGGCTTCCTTTTCCATTGGCACTCCTGCCTGCGGTTTTTCCATAGGAACTTCTGCTTCCTTCTTGACTACAGGAGCATTTTCCGGACGAACAACCGGTGTCTTTTCCAAATCCTTATCTTCGTTCATAATTTCCTCCTTGCCCGGCGCGGCCGGTCCTGAATGACAAGTGAATTTCACTTATTTTTTCAGAAACTTTATGAAACTTTATATTTTTATTATACAAATATTCTGACCGATTGACAAACAAAAGACGCGGAATCCTTCTTCATGACCGGCTCTCTCCCTTTCTGACCAATGGCTTTCCCCATCCCTATCCAAGGCCGAATCCACCGAAGAAAAAGTGTACATTAAAAGAGGGACCGCAAGAAAGAGGAAATATCTCCTTCCCTGATCCCTCTTATATTATTTTTCTATATCACTCTAAAGGTGCTTCGCTTTTTCCTATGCTGTTACCAGTCGGTCAGCCCGCCGTCTACGGGTAACACGGTCCCCGTCATGAAGGATGCTTTTTCCGAAAGGAGGAAGGCGATGACTTCCCCGACTTCTTCAGGCTTTGCAATGCGGGAAAGCGGATACCATTCTGCCATTTCCTCGCGGCTTCCGCCATAGGAGGCAAGCTGTTTTACAAGAAGGGGCGTATCGACATCGCCCGGGCAGACAACGTTGGCGCGGATATTTTCGACCGCAAGTTCCAGTGCAAGCGATCGTATGAAGGAAACAAGCGCTCCCTTTGTCGCGCCGTAAAGACTGCACTGGACATTTCCTTCAATCGCCGCATCCGATGCAACGCCTACGATAGCACCTTTCCCTTCCCGAAGGGCAGGAATGGATGCGCGTGCAAGTTTCATGGCGCCGAATACATTGACAGCAAAAAGTTTTTCTATATCCTCATCGGTCGTATTCTCCAGAAGTTTCTCTTCATAGACGCCGGCAGAAAGGACAAGGCCCGTAACCGTTCCAACCGTCCTTGCGGCTTTCACGGCTTTTTCGCAGTCATCCGTCTTCGTCACGTCGCAGGGAACGTAAAGGCTTCCCGGAACGGATTCTTCTGCCTTTTTGCCGCGTTCCGTATCTCTTCCAAGGAGGATGGTCCTTGCCCCTTCCCTGGAAAGGATTTTGGCCGCAGCAAGGCCGATTCCCGACGTGCCGCCGGATATGATGATGGTTCTTACCATGCTTCCTCCTAATTCATGAGAGATGATACATAAATGAACTTGATGCCTTCTGCTTCAAGCTGCGGGACCATCTGGCGGAATGCTTCTGCCGTGTGCGGGCGGCAGTGGCCGATGATGATGTAGGTGCCATGTTCCTTCGCCCTTTCAGCGGCTTTCCGGATCATGGCCTTGATGGCGGAAACATCCGAAGAATTGTCCACGAAGAGGTCATTTCTTGCATAGGGCACGCCGTACTCAGCGGCCGCGCCATCGGCTTCCGTATAGGAATTCGTCGCGCTGTCGAGGAAGAAGAGGCCCCTGTGATGGAGTTCATTCATGACATCATCCATGACGCGCTTGTCCGTCGTTGCCTTCGAGCCCTGATGGTTATTGATGCCGACAGCTTCCGGTACCTGCGAGAGGGAGTCTAAAAGCATTCTTCTTATTTCGGAATCGCTCATCGACGTCAGGATCGTCTTGGCTTCCATGCCTGAGCCCGAAACGGATTCCATCGGCTGGTGCAGGATGACGGGCATGCCATGCGCCGCCCAGGACGCCGCCGCTTCCCTTGTATGCACCTGATTGGGCATGACAGCCAGCGTGAACGGGACACCGATCGATTCATACACTTCCTGGGAAGCAAGGTCTCTTCCCGCATCATCAATGACGACCACCAGACGTCCCGTCACTGTGGAAGGAGACGGTTCCTTCCTTGCAGGCGCTGTCGCAGGTGCCTTGGCCTCCGCCTTGACTGTTTTGGACGATGTAGAGGATTTAGAGGAAGAATCAGATGAGGAACTGGTATCCTCCGAAGATGTTTCTTTGGAAACGCTTTCCTTCTTGGTAGACGACTCTGATTCCGAGGCTTTCTTTCCTGTAATTGCGCTCATGACGCTTCCCGTGATCGACGTCTCGGTCTCTGTATCGTCATTTCCCTTATCCTTCGTGATCTTCTTGACGGCTGCCTTGATTCTTTCCTTCAAGCTTTCCGGACTACCCGCATCTTCAGAAGGAACGACGCCCTGCTCTTCCTTATCATTGAAAAGATGATGAATGGCCGTCACATTCTGGATGGGCTGTCCGCCGGGCTCATTTGTCATGCGGTCTGTCATGTAAGCGGCGCCCGCGACCGCAATCATGAATATCAGCCAGAAGAGAAGCGGATGGCCGCTCTTTTTCAAGCGTCTTCTCCTGACGGGTCTTTTGGCCGGCCGCCTTGTCCTTCCCGTTCTGGTGCTGTTTTTTCTTTCTGCCATAATTTCTCCTTTATAGTTCATTGTTTTTATTATAGCAGATTGGAAACCACATCAAAATGAGGGATGCCTTTTCGTCATTTTTCTTCCTGCCTTTTCATTTTTAAGGCGAGCCCCTTTTCCCCGATGATGGTATAATGAAGGAAATGAATCTATTTGCGCAATCAACAGAAAGGAGTCAATCATGAAACTCGTAGTCATTAATAAACTCTCCGAAGAAAAACTGGCCGAACTGCAGAATGCAGTGCCAGGCTCTGTCGTTGAAGCGTACAAATCCCCGAAAGAGGCTCTGCCGCACGTTTCCGATGCAGATGCCATCGCTCTCTGGGGCTTCCAGGACATTGCACCGCTCCTTGCAGCAGCTCCCAGAGTCCGCTGGGTACACTCCCTTTCTGACGGTGTCGAACGTCTTCTCACCAAGGAAATGATGGAACGCCCGATCATCCTCACCAATTCTCACGGCGTCCATGACCGTTCTGTTTCCGAGCATACGATGGCGCTTCTCCTTTCCTGGATGCGCCGCATTCCTGAAGCTGTCAGGAACCAGGAAGCGGGTGAATGGATCCGTCCGCGCGGCGAATCCCTCTTTGGAAAAACCATCCTGATTGTCGGCTTTGGCAGCATCGGCCGCGCCATTGCACAGAGGGCCAAGGTCTTCGAAACGAAGATCCTTGCCGTCAAGAAGCACCTTTCCACCGAACTCTTTGCCGATCACGTCTACACGCAGGAAGAACTCATGGATGTACTTCCGAAAGCGGATATCGTCATTGCCGCTCTCCCATCCACACCGGACACGGAAAACTTCTTCGGCGCTGATCAGTTTGCTGCCATGAAGAAGACAGCTCTCTTCATCAATATCGCCCGTGCATCGATTGTCGATGAAAATGCGCTCATCGATGCCCTCGAAAAAGGTTCCATTGCAGGCGCATGCCTTGACGTATTCTCCAAGGAACCGCTCCCTGCCGATCATCCCTTCTGGAAAATGAAGAATGTCATCATGACCCCGCACACCGCATCCATGGTGCCGGATTTCTGGAACAAGCTGACAGCGCTTCTTCAGACGAACTTCGTCAACTTCAGTCGCGGCGAAAAACTGATGAATGAAATGGACAAGAAAAAAGGATATTAAGAGCAACTAAAAAAGCTGGCGTTCTGCCAGCTTTTTTTATTTCCTTTTACTTCTTAGCTCTGATGCATGACATCAGTGAAGTTCTTGATGATGACGATCGGTGTCTTCTGGTTGTCATTGCCAAACGGGTTGTCGATCAGGATCTGTGCGATCTGGTTCGGATCGAGGCCCTTGCTCTTGCCAAGGACGGCTGCTCTCTTGAGGTCATTGACGTCTGCAATGACAGCGCCGTATGCGCCTGTTTCCTGCTTGATTCTTTCGCAGACATTGTCCGTATCGGCCGGGCCGTATACGAGGCACTTGTCGAAAGGAGGCATGGTGCCTGTGACATCATCGATCAGGGATGCCTGACGGCAGCGGGCATAGAATACGCCGCGTTTCCCGAATACTTTGGCGACAGCGCCGAGAATGAAGGAGAAGAGCATGTTCCATTTCCCTTCTTCATCCATAGCGGCCTGCATGCCGTAAATGCTTGCCATGGAGCCGGCTGCCGGAACAAAGCGGTTCATAAGGCGGGCCTGCCAGCAGACATTCAGTTCTTCAGGGCGTACATAGCGGTTCTGCGTGATTGCTACGACAGATTCAGCGGTGCAGACGATATCATGGTCTGTGATGTCAGCGCCTGCGTATTCCTTAATGGCATCCACGATATCATCATGGTGTGTCAGGATGCGGGTATGAACAGGGATGAGTTCGAGTTCTGCCATCTTATTTCACCTCCGCTGATGTGTATTCATACAGTGCATTTCTCAGTTCTTCCTTCGTGAGAATGATGCGTGTCTTTGCATAGTAATAATCGCTTCTGGCAACGACCTGGTAAATAATGTCCATGGCTATTTCCGGGAACGTTTCAAGGTCGCGGAGAATGTTGTCTCCCTTGCCCTTGATTTCAAGCGTGATCAGGAACTTCTTGGATTTACCCGGATCGACGATGTAAGCCTGCCAGTAATCGTCATCTCTCGGTACATCGTTGTCTGTCAGATGGGCAGTGATTCTTGCTTCGTCATACTGTTCGAAAGGAAGGTACGTGCGGACGAAGGCATCCATGATGGTGCCGAGCTGGCGGCCGACGTTCTTGATCGGAATCGTGCAGGCAAGGATGACGCTTCTCGGTCCCATGTCCACTACTTTGAAAGGCGTCTTCTTCGTCTTTTCCACTTTCAGCACACAGTCGCCCTTGATGACTGCCGCTGCCCAGTATGCAATGAAGCCCAGGCAGATGAGCAGTACGATGACTGCCAGAATCTTTACAACTAATAACAACATTTCTCTGATCACACTCCTAATAGATTTGCTTTTTCCACTGTCTCCATACCGAAGATCTTATTGACCAGTCCGGCTGCGCGGTCTTCTCCCGCCGTAAAATAAAAATGCTTTTCCCCTTTTTTATCCGCGAGAGCTCCCTTTTCACGGAGTATCTTCATGCCGTCTTCGACGGTCGGAAGCGCCGGATCGAGGAAACGGACGCCGGGGAGCACTTCCTTGAACACGTCTTCCACAAGCGGGAAGTGCGTGCAAGCCAAAAGCGCCGTGTCCGCCCCTTGTGTATCATACTCCTTCAGTATGGATTGCAAAAGAGCCCGGATGGAATTTTTATCCTCATTCCTCTCAATGGCAGCCGCCAGTCCCTCGCAAGGGATCTCGACGGTTTCCACTTCCGGATGCGCCTTTGCCAGATACTTTTTGTGCGAATGGGCCGAAATCGTAGCCGGCGTTGCAAAGACAGCGATTTTTTTCGCGTCTTCGGGCAGCGCGACGTTCATGCTCATCTTGATGACAGGAACATCCCCTTCAAGGAAGGATGGCGGCACGTTGAAGGAAATGGTATTGCACGCCACCAGAATCATCTTCACGTCCTTCTTCAGAAGGAAATCCTTGATTGCTTCCGAAAAACGCACGATTTCCTCTACGGGACGTTCCCCGTAGGGATTTCTTGCCGTATCCCCCAGAAAGACGATGCCTTCCTTCGGATACTTCTCTGCCAGCACGCGCGCAACGGTAAGACCGCCCACGCCTGAATCCATCACTCCGACTGCCCTGTTGTCCATGATTATCTGTCTCCTTCCGAGAGTGAAACCAGTTTCTCCAGCCTTTCTGCAGGAAGTCTGACGATCCTTCCTGTATTCATATTGGTGTATGTATTGGTGCTCTTCCCGGTCGTCAGGACCTCGCCTGTCTTTTCACGCACGACTTCATACTCGAAGTCAAGGCGCGCCCGGTCTACCCGGCGAAGGTACGTCTTGATGAGAAGCACATCATCATACTCGGCCGATTTGATGTACTTGGCGCTGATTTCAAGAATCGGGAATACGATTCCCTCTTTCATGAGATCATTCAGGTCAATCCCGCCTGCGCGCAGGTACTCGACTCTCGCTTCTTCAAAATAACGAAGATAGTTGGCATGATGAACGACTCTCATGCCGTCTGTTTCATAGAATTTGACTCTTCTTTTATAAGTAAACATCATTGCCCTCCATATCCAAATATTATACCATACTCAGCCCCATGACGCAGGGAAAGGTCAATTCCTGTGCCTTTTTCCGGGAAAAGAATTATTCGCCCTTTTCATTATCCGTTGCCCAAAGGTTCCAACTAGATTATACTTAAACAGGAACGGAGGTCCATGTATGGCATTCACACTCATTTGTCACGCCTGCGGGCAGAAGCTGACATTATTTGATATTGATGTAAAGAAAAGAAAAGGATCCGTGCGCTGCACCCGCTGCGGCGCGCGCGTCTCCTATGACCTGGACAAGAGAAAAATCCAGCAGTCCGGTTTCTGGAGCGAGGAAGAATCCACATTCGACCCAAGAGTACGGGAAAGGGTCGTCCGCCAGCTTGAAAGGAATGCGGGCAGTAAAGAAGCGCCGCTTCCACCAAAGAAAGCGCCGGAGCCTTCCCATGCCCATGATTTCGGGGACAATCCTTTCAGCGCAAAACCTGGCTTTGCCCATTTCGATATGAGGACGGGCATGGCAGTCACATCGGAAGACGCCGCTTCCCCTTCCCCGGCCCCCACGCCAAAGTCGCGCATGGTTTCTGCGCAGAAGAAGGAAGAAAAGGAAGGCTATGCCGCTTTCAAGAGCGGCCTAGCATCGGGAAGACGCCGCACGATCAAAGCACCTGAAAGGCCTGTCACCGTGATCAAGAAAGAACCTGTGCAGACGGAGAAGAAATTCACTCCCCCGCCCAGGATCGTCACAAGGACAGCGCACAGGAACATGAGCCTCGTCCGCCAGGCGCAGCATGCAAGAAAACCTGCAGAGCCGATGCACCTCAATCCGGTCCGCTCCCTCTGGCAAAAAATCCGTGATTTCTTTTCATTTACCAAAAATTCCTGACAGGAGGCACTATGATTAAATACATGATTTTAAGTCTCGCCGTTTTTTCAGCCGCTCTTCTGCTGACCGGCTGCAGTGCTGAAGCTGACGGCGCATACAAGAAAATTTCCGCATCCGAAGCCAAAGAGATGATGGATAAGGGAAATGTCACCATCGTCGACGTGAGGGAACCCTCTGAGTACGCTGGAGGCCATGTGCCGGGCGCCATGCTCCTTCCGCTTGGGACCGTTTCCTCTTCTGCTGAAAAAGCCCTTCCGGACAAGGACGCTGTCCTTCTCGTGTACTGCCGCTCAGGCGTCAGAAGCCTCAAGGCATCCAGGGAGCTCGTTTCCATGGGCTACAAGCACGTCAATGACTTTGGCGGCATTCTTGACTGGCCTTATGAAATCGAGAAATAATATTCCGTTAAACAAAAAACTCCATCCGAGGATGGAGTTTTTTAGTGCCTGCATCAATTATTTCTTGTCAGCCAGGTAAGCTTTGAGTGCATCAGCGAGTCTCTTTACGCCGTCTTCGATGACATCGTCGTCATTGTAGGAGAAGTTCAGGCGGAAGTAGTTTCTCTTGCCGGATGCCGGGAAGAAGGAGTCACCTGGTACGTAAGCGACTTTTCTTTCGATGGCATACTTGAAGAGGTCGCGTGCGTCGCAGCCTTCCGGAAGTTCTACCCAGAGGAAGAGGCCGCCATGCGGATAGGTGGACTTCACATCGGACGGGAAGTACTTCTTGATAGCGTCGCACATAACGTCGCGGCAGTGTGCGTACAGCTTGCAGTTTTCTTTGATATGGCCTTCGAAATCATAGTTTTCCATGTACATAGCAACTTCACGCTGGGTGACGCATGGTGTGGAAAGGTCGGTGGAGCCTTTGACGAGGTCCATCTTTGCAAGGATTTCATCGTTGCATACGAGCCATGCCAGTCTCATGCCAGGAGCCAGTGTCTTGGAGAAGGTGCCGGAATAGATGACGAGGTGCTTCGGATCCATGGAAACGAGCGGAGCGATTTCTTCGCCTTCAAAGCGCAGGTCGCCGTACGGGTTATCTTCGAATACCGGGATTTCATACTTGGTAACGACTTCCATAAATTTCTGGCGGCGTTCCAGGGACCAGCAGATACCGGTCGGGTTCTGGTAGTTCGGGATGACGTAGATGAATTTGACTTTGTCGGTTGTTGCGAGAATCTTGTCCAGTTCTTCCGGGATCATGCCCTGATCATCGGTCGGAACTTCGACGAATTTCGGCTGTTCGAGAGCGAATGCACCGATAGCGCCCAGGTAGGACGGGCTTTCAATGAGAACGACATCGTCCTTGTCGATGAATACGCGTCCGGTGATGTCAAGACCCTGCTGGGAGCCAGTGGTGATCATGATGTTCTTCGGATCGACTTTATCCATGCCCATCGGACAATACATACGGTTCATGCGGTCGGCAATAGCCTGGCGAAGTCCCATGAAACCGAGGGACGGGCCGTACTGCATAGCGCCGGCGCCGTCTTCTTCTCTGACTTTGACTGCAACTTCAGTCAATTCTTTCAGAGGAAATGTTCTCGGAGCTGGGAGACCGCCGGCAAAGGAAATAATGTCCGGCTGAGCGGTAAGAGCCAGCAATGGACCAAGGTCGGAGCCTTTCATCTTAGACAGTACTTCAGAAAAGTGAATAGCCATAATAATCTCTCCTTTACTCTACAGAATTGACTAGGAAAATCCCATTTTTCCATATTATAATTGCGGCCGCTACCAACAAAGATTCTCATTGGAATCGTAGGCAAATATAATGCTAGTATTATTATTTTAAATCTACCATAAAGGGATGTCAATCATGAAGAGGCCGCAGTTATCGTTTAAATGTACCAAAATACTGCCATTTACTCCCATCTTCATGTATATACTTATAGAGAATGTCTATATTTCAGCCAGCAAAAAAGGGCTGTGACAAATACGCAATCATTTTGCCACAATCCCTTTTGTGCCGGTATATTCGATTAGAGGATACCAGCATATTTATGATTTGTCTCATCTAGAAACTATAAAGCCCTAAAGAAAAAAGCTGCCCGGCGGCAGCTCTTGGAGAAGTATTAATGTTTTCCCATGCTTACGAGTTCAAGTAATGCGAAGCAAATTTCTTCTGGTCTGACTTCTTCTACAACTTCGTTTTCGATCTGCTGATCTCTCATGGTCTGTGCCTCCGGTATAACTCGTTCGGCTTCCCCGAACCTGTAACTATGGTCTTATCATACTTCTTGAATAGAATACTATCCAATATTTCTTTTCAGCAGTTTCAAAAATCCCTTCATCTTTTAATCATAGATTCCAATATATAAAAAATCGCCATAATCATTTATTTTTATTATAAGTTGTAACTTGTCTATGAATTATACAATGATTTATAACTTATAGTATACAATTTAAATACATAGAAGCTTGTTAATTCTTTAATTCATAGCATGCAATCTATTAATAAACCGCCTTTTCACAGTCTGATATGCAGGAAATGGCAGCATGACATCCATGATATCTCTTCCGCGCATGAAAAAACCTCCCTGATCCGCTCGGGGAGGTCTTTATCGCTGGAAGCATCAAAAAAGGATCTTCTTTGCTGTTTCTATATCGCTTTCTATCTGTGCTTTCAGTGCGTCTACGGAATCAAACTTCACTTCGCCGCGGATATATTTCACCCATTCCAGGGTAAAGCTTTTCCCATAGATTTCTTCATCAAAATCAATGATGAAGGTTTCGATTGTTTTTTCGCTGTTGCCAAAGGTCGGATTCGTCCCGATGTTTGTGACGGACGGATAGCATTTCCCTTCGATCCTTGTCTTCGTCGCATAGACGCCGTCGGCAGGAAGGACGCGTGCATCGGGCATGCGAAGGTTCGCTGTCGGAAAGCCCAGGAGATCATTTCCTCTGTGGAAGCCGTGAACGACGTCGCCTGACATCGTATAGTTCCTTCCAAGAAGTTTTGCTGCCTCTTCGACTTTTCCCGCCTCGATCAGCGTGCGTACCGTCGTGCTCGACAGTACTTTTCCGCCTTCGGAAACAAGGGGCGCTGTCACAACGGCAACATCGCTTCCTTCAAAATAGGATTTCATAGAAGAAACATTGCCGGAAGCGCCTTTCCCGAAGGAAAAGTTATCTCCCGTCACAATGCCTTTGATGCCTGGAATATCTGCGAGGTTTTTCAGGAATGATTCTGCTGTTTCAGAGAGGAATTCCTTCGTCGGGCGGATAAATACGGCCAGATCCATGCCTGCCTTCCGGAAGGACTCTGCCTTTTCCTCTTCTGACTGGAGAAGAGGGACGCGGATGCCGGGCGCAAGAACGCTCATGGGATGCGGATAGAAGGTAATGACGCCGATTCCGGCACTTTTTTCTTCCGCAAGCTTTGCTGCTTCTTTAAAGACCGCCTGATGGCCCAGGTGGCAGCCGTCAAAAAATCCAAGGACGAAAACGCGGGGTTCTCCGTCCGTAATTTCTTCCAATGCATGTAAAATCTTCATAATTCCTCACGAAAAAACTTTCTTTGGATGAATGATGCCTGCCTTGACGTATGCGGTGCCGAGGAACGTGTCCCCATGGAAGGCAGCCGCCATATCAAGGTCTTTTTTTTTCGTCTTGAGCCGTTTCCCCTGAAGGAAATCCCTGGCTTCCTTTTCGGAAAGCTCGATATTGGGAAGGCCGGAAAGGATCGGTTTCAGACTCGTCATGAGGGATCCTTCCGGATCCTTCTCGATTTCCTCCATCGTCTTTGCGTTTTCAATAGAAAAGGGACCGACGACGGTACGGACAAGGGAGGACATCGTAAGAAGACATCCTGCCTTTTCACCGATATCTCTTCCAAGCGCCCGGATGTACGTGCCGGACGAGCAGGTCACATGCAGCTTGATGACGGGCGGCGCGATTTCCCGGATGGTCAGGTCATAAATCGTGACGGGGCGCGCTTTGAGCTCGACTTCCTTTCCTTCGCGGGCAAGCTTGTAGGCCCTTTCCCCATTCACCTTGATTGCTGAATAAATGGAAGGCACCTGCATGATGTCGCCGCGGAAAGCACTGACAGCACCTTCCCAGATGGACGTGTCAGACGGGACTTCTCCTCTTTCGAGGATTTCTCCCGTCATGTCCTCGGTATCCGTCCTGATGCCCATGATGAATTCTGCTTCATATCTCTTCGTATGGATGGGCGCATACTCGATGAGGCGCGTCGCACGTCCCAGGAACACGGGAAGAACGCCGGATGCCATGGGATCGAGCGTCCCTCCGTGCCCTATTTTCTTTTGGTGGTAGATCCTCTGGAGCTTTGCAATGACATCGAAGGAGGTCCAGTCCTTCGGCTTGATGACATTAAGGACGCCGTCCATCAGAGATACTTCTCCGCAGCTTTGACGAAAACGGGCTCTGCGTCTGCAAATGTTTCATGGATGGTGCAGCCGGATGCTTTCCAGTGTCCGCCGCCGCCGAATTCCTCAGCCAGCTTTCCTACATTGGCATATTCCTTGGCGCGCAGGGAAATACGAGTTTCCTTTTCTCCCCTGTACTTGAAGAGGGCAGCGATTTCGCATCCCTTGATGCAGCGCGGAATCGTTGCGTAGTAATCGGAATTTTCACCGTCAAGATCCATGGCTTCCTTGTCCATGTATGCGATGACGATCTTGCCGTTCGCATAGGAATGGACGGTGCCTGCCACGATCTTGTAGCACTTCATGGCTTCCTCTGTTTTTTCTTCCAGACGGTTGGAAATGTAGGAGGGATCAGCGCCCATTTCTACCAGCTTGCTTGCCATGAGGAGCGTATGCGGGGATGTGCAACTGAACTTAAAGAATCCGCTGTCGGTGCCGATGGCCATGTAAAGGGCATTGCATGTGTCCTTGTCCATCTGGATGCCTTCGTCGAAGAACATTTCAGCAAGCATTTCTGCCGTTGCTGCATAGTGGTAGCGCAGGTAAAGGTAATCGGTGTATCTTTCATTGCTTCTGTGATGGTCGATGCAGAGGCTGTCCACGTCCGGGAAATCAAAATTTCCGCCTCTTTCCAGGTTGGAAAGGTCCGTGAAAACGATGGCATCATAATCCTTTCCTTCCGGAATGGATGTCATGACCTGTGCAGATGTTTCAACGAGGGTGTACACTCTCGGCACGGGATCAGGAAGAACCATGTCGGCTTCCTTGCCCATGGAGAGAAGGACATTGTGCAGCGCGCAGATGGAGCCTACGTCGTCTCCGTCCGGATGCTCATGTCCTACGAGAAGGAAACGGTTATGGGATTTCAGGAAATCCATAGCCTGCTGCTTGTCGATTTCGACAGCATGATCTTTGCCAAGACTCATTTTTCAGTCCTCCTTTTCAGTATCTTCCTTCGGAGCTTTATCCTTTTCTTCGTCATGCACCTTTTTCAGGAGACCTTCAATGTGCATGCCGTAATCAAGGGACTTGTCTTCTTCGAAGGTAATTTCCGGTGTGTAGTAAATCTTGAGGCGCTGGCCGAGTTCCTTGCGGATGAAGCCTTTTGCCTTGTTGAGCGCTTCGAGCGATTTTGCCTTTTCCCAGGATTTCCCGAAAAGGCTGACGTAAATCGTTGCTTCGCGCAAATCTCCGGTCACATGGACGCCTGTCACGGTGACAAAGCCGATGTGCGGATCTTTCAGGTCATAGAGGAGCATCTGGCTGACTTCCTGCTTGATGAATTCCTGTATTTTTCTAACGCGTAATTCTGACATATGGATTCCTCTCTTGCCGCATGCGGCAGGATCTTCCGCTCTTTGCGGATACTAAGAAATAAAGAGGCCCGTCATCGAAATAGGGATGCGGGCCTCTTACTTTTTAATTAAGAACGCCTGCCCTGATTATTCCAAGGTGGCAGCTTCTTCTTTCAGCTCGAAGGATTCAAGCTGGTCGCCTTCCTTGACGTCGCGGTAGCTTTCCAGCGAAATACCGCATTCGAAGCCTTGTGCGACTTCCTTCACATCATCCTTGAAGCGGCGCAGGGATGCGATCTTGCCTTCGTGGATGACGATGCCGTCGCGGATCAGGCGGAGACGGCAGCTGCTTGTGATCTTGCCGTCCTGTACATAGCAGCCGGCAACGATGAGTTTCGGTGTATGGATGACCTGACGGACTTCTGCGTGGCCGAGAACGACTTCGCGGATGGTCGGAGCGAGCATGCCGGCCATAGCTGCCTTGATATCATCAATGCAGTCATAGATGACACGGTAGAGACGCATATCGACGCCGTCTTTTTCAGCCAGTGCTCTTGCATTGGCATCCGGACGGACGTTGAAGCCGATGATCAGCGCATTGGAGGCAGATGCCAGCATGACATCGGATTCGTTGATGGCGCCGACAGCGGAGTGGACGATGGAAACGCGGACTTCATCACTCTTGATTCCCATGAGGGACTGAACGAGCGCTTCAACGGAGCCCTGTACGTCTGCCTTGACGATGAGGTCAAGTTCCTTCATTTCGCCTTCCTTGATCTTTTCGAAGATGTTGTCGAGCGTTACCTTCTGTACGCTTCTCTGTTCTTCTTCCTTCGCACGGGATGCGCGGATTTCAGCGATGTTTCTTGCCTTTCTTTCATCCATGACATAGAAATGGTCGCCTGCTTCCGGAACGCTGTCCATACCGAGGATTTCAACCGGTGAAGCCGGTTCGGCGCTCTTCATCTTGCGGCCGTTTTCATTGTTCATGGCGCGGACGCGGCCCCAGCTTTTGCCGGCCAGGATGCCGTCTCCGACATGGAGTGTGCCGTTCTGTACGAGCACGCTCATGACAGGACCTCTGCCCTTATCCAGCTGTGCTTCGACGACGACGCCGTAAGATTCGCGCTTCGGATTGGCTTTGAGTTCCTTCATTTCTGCTACGAGCAGGATGTTTTCCAGGAGGTCATCAAGGCCGATCTTCTTCTTGGCAGAAATCGGGGTCATGATGACATCGCCGCCCCAGTCTTCCGCGAGGAGCCCTTCCTTGGAAAGTTCTTCCTTGATGCGGTCAGGGTTTGCGCCCGGCTTATCAATCTTATTGATGGCAACCATGATCGGAACGCCTGCGTTCTTTGCATGGTGGATAGCTTCGATGGTCTGCGGCATGACACCGTCATCGGCAGCAACGATCAGGACGGCAATATCCGTCAGCTGAGCGCCTCTGGAACGCATAGCGGTGAATGCTTCATGGCCCGGGGTATCCAGGAATGTGATCTTGTGACCCTTGTAGCGGATCTGGTAAGCACCGATTCTCTGGGTGATGCCGCCGGCTTCGTGGAGAGCGACATTTGTCTGGCGCAGGGCGTCAAGCAGTGTCGTCTTGCCGTGGTCGACATGGCCCATGATCGTAACGATCGGAGGACGCGGTACGAGGAAACGAGGATCATCCGGTTCCGGAATGTATTCCGTCGGATCTTCTTCCTTTTCAGGTTTCAGAAGGGTTACACCGAATTCTTCAGCAAGGATTTCGACGGTATCCGGATCGAGGTTCTGATTGATGGTAGCCATGACGCCAAGAGCCATCAAGTGTTTGATGATCTCGCTGACTTCGCAGCCGAAAAGTTCAGCCAGTTCCTTGACGGTAACAGCAGCCGGGACAGTTACTTCTGTCGGATAGGTATCCTGTTTCTTTTCCTGGTTGTGTTTCTTCTTCTTACCCTGGTTCAGGGAGCGGGCCATCAAAGAGCCGCCTTCCTTTTCTCTTCTTGCCTTTTCCCAGTCCTTCTTTGTTTTCTTCTTGGCCGGTTTTTCACGTCTGACTGCCGGAGTTTCCGGAGCGATTTCTTCTACCGGAGCAGCAACGGCTGCCGGATGCTGGCTGTGGGAATGATCATTTCTGGAATGATCGTTTCCGCCGAACGGTCTGCCGTTCCTGTCGCCAGCGGGTCTGCCATTTCTATCGCCAGCCGGACGGCCGTTTCTGTCGCCATACGGGCGGTTTCCGTTCCTGTCGCCGGACGGACGGTTTCCATTCCTGTCGCCATACGGACGGTTGCCATTCCTGTCGCCGGATGGACGGTTTCCATTTCTGTCACCGGACGGGCGGCCGTTTCTGTCGCCGTAGGAACGGTTTCCATTTCTGTCGCCGGACGGGCGGCTGTTTCTGTCACCGTAGGAACGGTTATTTCTGTCGCCGGAGGGGCGGTCGTTTCTATCTCCGGAGGAACGGTCATTTCTGCGGTCGTTCCTGTCATTATTCGGACGGTCGTTTCTGTTATCTCTTACGGGGCGCGTGGTATTTTCCTCTCTTCCGCGGGTTTCTTTTCTTTCCTGATGAGCGGCTTCCGCTTTCGGAGCCTCTTCTTTCACTTCTGCCGGCTTCGGCGCTGCAGGAGCTTTCTGTGCTTCTGGTTCCACGCTCGAGTAAGCGGCTTTGCGGCCTGCTTCTCCGGACTTCCTGTCAGTCGGTCTGCCCTGCTGATCGAACCTTACGGTACGCATCTGCGGACGTTTTGCTGGTTTCTTGGATGCTTCAAATTCTTTTGCCAAAACGGTTTTCGCCCCTTCATCTACTCCGGACAGGCGGCTAGTCACCTCAATATGGTTCTTCTTCAAAGCGTCCATGACCTCTTTATCCGACTTTTTAAACTCTTTTACTAATTCATATACTCTGTACTTCTTTTTCTGCATAAGCAGCCTCCCGTCCGTTCTTATTTCCGGTTGTCGATCTTTTCAGCGATCGCCTTGCCGAATCCTTTATCTACTATAAGGGCTGCTGTCCGTACCCCCTTGCCAAGGGCCTGCCCTAATTTATCTTTTTCGCCGAATACACGGTAAGGGATTTTCCATTTCTCCGCTGCATTCGTGTATTCCTCTTTTGTTCTCGGGGAGCTGTCTTCCGCGATGATCAGCAGTTTGCCCGTGCCTTTCCGAAGGCCTTCAGAGACCTGTTCGCTGCCGGAAAGCAGGCGCCCCGCTTTCATGCAGAGGCCCAGCATCCTGTATAATGGATCATCCATTTTCAATCTGTTCCTTAAGGGAGTCATAGACTTCCTTGGACACAGGGCGCTTCAGGGATTTTTCCAGCCCGTGGGATTCATATGCCTTTTCGAAACATTCGATGTTGTCGCAGACATAGACGCCGCGGCCGGATTTCTTCCCGGTCCTGTCCAGTTCAATGATTCCTGTCGAAAGCGCTACGACGCGGAGGAGTTCCTTCTTTGGCTTCAGCTCTTTGCAGCCGACGCACATGCGCATCGTGATCTTCTTCTGCTTCATTCTTTAGTTTCTTCCTCCTGTCCGCTTTCTTCGATGTCTCCCAGGATATCTCCATCGTCCTCTTCAGCGGCCTGGCCGAAGCCTTCTTCTCTGGCCTGGGTTTCGCTCTTGATATCGATCTTCCAGTTCGTCAGCTTGGCAGCCAGTCTTGCATTCTGGCCTGCCTTGCCGATAGCCAGTGACAGCTGGTAGTCAGGAACGACGACGTAGGAAGAATTTTCTTCATCCCATACGGAAACGGAAATGACTTTGGACGGGGAGAGCGCATTGGCAATGAAAATGGCCGGATCTTCGTCCCAGCGGACGATATCGATCTTTTCGCCATGCAGTTCATTGACGATGTTCTGGACTCTCTGGCCCTTCGGTCCTACGCAGGCACCGACCGGATCGACGGTTGGGTCCATGGCATAAACAGCGATCTTGGAACGGGAGCCTGCTTCACGGACCACGTTCTTGATTTCAACGGTGCCGCTGTAGATTTCAGGAACCTCAAGTTCGAAAAGTCTCTTCAGAAGTCCCGGATGGGTTCTGGAAAGGATGATTTCCGGTCCCTTGGTGGTTTTCTTGACTTCAAGAACGTAGCACTTGATCTTGTCATTGGCTTTGAATTCTTCGCCTTCGATCTGTTCTGCATATGGAAGGATGCCTTCGCAGCGGCCCAGATCCACGAAAATCGCCCTGGATTCGCTCCACTTGACGGTGCCGGTGATGACATCGCCTGCGCGGCCGGAGAATTCTTCATAGAGGGATCCTCTTTCTGCTTCGCGCAGCTTCTGGATCATGACCTGCTTAGCTGTCTGGGCAGCGATGCGTCCAAAATTCTTCGGGGTCACATCAATGCTCAAAAGATCGCCTGCTTCGTAGCTTCTGTCGATCTTCTTGGCATCTTCTACTGTGATCTCATTAATTGCATTTTCAGATTCCGGATCGATGGATTCAACAACGGTCTTTTCTTCAAAAATCTGATAATCGCCGGTTTCTCGGTTCAGCTTGATGGATGTCTTTGCGTTGCTTCCCGTTTCCTTCTTGTAAGCGGTGAGCAGCACCATTTCAAGCGCGTCGAATACGACATCGGCGTCGACTTTCTTTACTTTGACCAAACTCTGTATTGCTTCTAATAAATTGCCATTCACGATGAATTATTCCTCCGAGATTAAAATGAAAAATGCAGTCTGACCTGCGAGATCTTGTCCCTGCCAAGGACAATGCTTTCGCCGCCTTCCAGCGTGAGCTTCAGGCTTCCGTCTTCGGAAAGCCCGTCCAAAAGAGCTGTGAAAGCTTTTACGCCTTTATGACCTTCAAGGGGAGCAAACAATTTGACATCGACTTCTTCGCCGGTATAGCGGATGAAATCCTTGTCCTTCTTCAGTACGCGGTCAAGACCCGGCGAGGAAACTTCCAGCATGTAATTGTCCGGAATCAGAACCTTCTCGTCGAGTATGGCTCCTGCCTTTTCACTGATGACCTGGCAGTCATTCAGATCGACGCCGCCTTCCTTATCAATGAAAATACGAAGAATCCAGTTTCTTTCCCTGACGTATTCCACGTCGACAACTTCAATGCCGTCCGCTTCAAGAATTGGTTCCAGTAATTTTTCTACAGCATCCTCGACTTCCTTGTGCGCCATATACCCTCCTATGAATGTTAAATATAAGAAAAAGTGAGCCGAGGCTCACTCCACAGGAAATTCTATAAACGATAAAATAAAACAAATAAACCGAACATGATTTATTGATTTATTATATCACATCTTGTAAAGGGGAGCAAACTTTCCCCGGTTTCTTCGTGCTTAATCATCAATGACCGGATTTTCATACAGGGCATGAAGATCCTTCTTGAGATTTTTATTGATCGCTTCTTCCAGTTCGGGAATCGTCTTGGCGTCATACTGATGGATGATACCCGGGATTCCGCCGGCGCGAAGCTCGCCGTAGTACTCGTCTCTGTACATATTATAGAAGAAAAGGATGCCCGTATCTTTCTCGCGGCACTCATACGCCCCTATGATGTAGGACCCGTTGAGGCCGAGGACCGGCATGGACGGCTTGATCATCCTCTGGTAATGGCCGATCGTTTCAGGAAGGAAAGGCTCGCTGTCCCAGACCATGAAGCCCTTGCCCCTGACAAAAACAGATACATTCTCGCGGTGGATCAGCTCGTGATCGATGGCTTTTGGCGTCAGGAGGACGAGATTTCTCTTGAACTCATCAAAGTCGCCCGTGATGAGCTCGATTTCCGTCAGCGTCACAAGGCGCAGGTACATCTTTACCATGTAATCCATCGTTTCCTCATCAAAGAGTGCTCGGACTTCCCAGCCGTTTTCCTCATTCGTCCAGCCGAAGGCATAGTAGATGCGCCCGTCCTGCTTGTCGATCCGGTGAAGCTTGTATCCGCTGATATCGGCAGGCAGCTCCTTTTCTATGTCCCAGTCCATGAAAAGCTTCCTGCGCGCTTCTCTTTCCGCTTTTAACTTTTCATCATCAACTGCCATTTTTCTCTTTCTCCTTTTCCTTCCTCTCCGCTTCGAGCCTGTCCCTTGCGCTGGCGACCGTCTTCACGAATTCGCGCGTCTCAGGGAAGGGGATCTCATCGACTTTGGAGAAGCCTTCGCCCCAGTTGTACTTCTCCACCCACTCGTCGACATTGCCGCGTCCTGCATTGTAGGCGGCAAGAGCCAGGACTTCATTATTGTGGTACTTCTTCAAAAGGAAATTCAGGTACCATGCGCCAAGCGGGATGTTCTCATCCGGCCGGTTGAGGTCGTCTGCAGGAAGGCCGCTTTCTTCGGAAATCCACTCCGCCGTTTCCGGCATGAGCTGCATCATTCCGACCGCTCCCACATGGGAAACAGCCTTGGCATCGAACTTGCTCTCCGTCAGGATGACAGCCTGCAGGAGAGAAGGTGATACATGCTGCTCTTCCGCGCTTTTCTCGATTAAGATCGACACTTCTACGCTCGGTCGGAGGAATGGGGAATTATGAATCAGCCAAAGCACAAGCATGCTCAAAAGCGCAAGCAAAAAGACAAACACCAAAGCCCCGGTGTTTCCCTGGTGGCGTCTGACTTCCCTTTTCCTGCGTTTCAGAGCAATTCTCATACTTCCATTCCCTCCGGAAATACAAATCCCGGAACATGCTTCAGCGCTTCCCTGACCTGCCTTTCCGTTTCTTCGACGGAATGGCTGTTGTCAATGACGACATCGGCATAGTTCAGCTTGTTTAATGTCGGCATCTGCTTGCCTATTCTTTCCAGTACCTGTTCCCTCGTGAAATGATCACGGTGTATGACGCGGTTGATCTGGACTTCAAGCGGCACCTCGACGATCCATACGGCCTCGACACGAAGCTGCCAGCTGATTTCAAGAAGGAGCGGCATATCGAGGACGACAACGGAATGGCCTTCATCCTGCGCGCGGTAAAGCTCCTCCTGCGTGCGGTACCAGATATAAGGATGAATGATGTCGTTCAGCTGCTGCCTTTTCTCTTCATTTGTAAAAATGATCTCGGCCGTTTTCAGGCGGTCAAGAGTGCCGTCCTCATTGAAGATTTCCTTCCCGAAGACCTGCTCCATCCTCGCCATGGCCTGGCTTCCCGGCGTGACCGCTTCGCGGGCCAGCTTGTCCCCGTCGATCACCGGGATCCCCAGTGTATGCATGTAATTGGAAACGGTGCTTTTTCCGCTTCCAACCCCTCCCGTAAGTCCTATCCTGTACAATCTTTTCTCCTGCCTTCTATCGGGCTACTTCGTCTCCGCCCAGTTTTTCCCTTCATTCACATCAGCCACAAGCGGCACTCTGAGGCTTACGACAGATTCCATCGTTTCCTTCAGAAGCTTTGCGACTGCTTCCTTTTCATCGGCCGTGACTTCTGCCACCAGTTCATCGTGGACCTGTAGCAGCACGCGGCTCTTGAAATTTCCTGCCTTCATCTTGTCATAGACGGCAATCATCGCCATCTTCATGATGTCGGCGGCCGTCCCCTGGATCGGCGTGTTCATCGCCGTTCTTTCCGCAAAGGAGCGGCGCTGGAAGTTCTTGCTGTTGATATCGGCGAGCTCCCTGTAACGCCCGTAGAGCGTCACGGCGCGGCCGGTCTTTCTTGCATCCTCGATCATCCTGTTCATGAACGCATGGATGCTCGGGTATCTTTCAAAATATGCCTTGATATAGTCGGCAGCAGCCGTCCTTGTGATGCCGAGCTGGCGCGCAAGGCCGAAATCGCTGATGCCATAGATGATGCCGAAGTTGACGGCTTTCGCATGCGAACGCTGCTCAGGCGTGACGTCCTCGAACGGGATGCCCATGACTTCAGCGGCTGTTCTTCTGTGGATGTCTTCCTTATTGAGGAAAGCACGGATGAGCCCTTCATCTTCCGACATATGCGCGAGCACGCGGAGCTCGACCTGCGAGTAATCGGAGGAAATGAAGGAATCGTAACCCTCTCCCGGAACGAAGAGCGATCTGATCTTCTTTCCTTCTTCCGTCCTGACCGGAATATTCTGCAGGTTCGGATCGGAGCTTGAAAGGCGTCCTGTTGCCGTGACCGTCTGGTTGAACGTCGTATGGATTCGTCCTGTTTCCTTACGGATCAAAAGCGGCAGTGCTTCGAGGTATGTGGAAATCAGCTTGGAAAGCGATCTGTATTCAAGGATATTCTTCACGAACGGGTACTGCTCAGCCAGTTCTTCCAGCACGTCAGCGGCCGTCGAGTATCCTGTCTTCGTCTTCTTTCCTGCAGGAAGGCCCATCTTTTCAAAAAGGATATGGCCGAGCTGCTTGGGCGAATTGATATTGAATTCTTCCCCTGCTTCTTCGTAAATCTTGGAAATCAGCGCTTCTTCCCTGGACTTCATGTCAGCATGGACTTCTTCCCAGCGCTTCGTGTCCGTAGCAATGCCTGCCTTTTCCATAGCGGCAAGGACCTTCACGAGTGGCTGCTCGACTTCGTCATAGAGCTTTTCAACGCCGTTCTTTTTGAGCATGTCCCTAGCGTCCTCATAAATGGAAAGGAGGAAGAGGGAAACGGCTGCGCCCTTGGAAGCGAAGTCCTTCATTTCGTCAGCATAGATTTCCGGCTTCTTGAAAAGGCCTGCCAGGTAAGAGAGCGGGTACGTCGTTCTTGTCGGATCGAGGAGGTAGGCGGCAATCGTCGTGTCAAAGAAAGGAATCCCTTCCCATGGGAAATCCGTTTCCATGATGGGCTTGCTGTTTTCCGTGATGACGACTTTGGCTTTCCTTAAAGCTTCTGCCGCTTTTCCAAACTGCTCTGCCTTTACAAGGTAGGCATGGCCATTTTCTGCAATGACTACGCCTTTTGCTTTAAAGAAAGGAGCCGTTCCTTCAAGATCGAAGGAAATGGCGGTTTCCTTTCCTTCAAAGGACAGGCCATCCTTCCAGTCTTCTGCCTTCTCCCCTGCCTTTGCGACTTCTTCCTTCTTCGCTTCGGCCAGAGCCGTGAAGCGCGGAAGTTCGCCGAACTGGGAGAGGAGATTGATGCCGAGGCGGCTGAAGAGTTCCTTCATTTCGCTGATATGAACGGGCTGCGCCATTTCTTCAAGCGTCGTTTCCATCGGAACATCTCTCTTGATCGCAGCGAGCTTGTAGGAAAGGTATGCCATGTCTTTTCCGGCAGCGAGCTTCTTTCCCTGTGCGCCCTTGATTTCATCGACATGCGCATAGAGATTGTCGAGCGTCTTGTACTGCGTCAGAAGCTTCAGCGCTGTCTTTTCGCCGATGCCCGGAACGCCCGGGATGTTGTCGGCGGTATCGCCCATGAGCGCTTTCATGTCGATGACCTGGGACGGCGTGATGCCGTACTTTTCCTCGACAGCTTTCGGCGTCATTTCAGACATGGAGGAAATTCCCTTCTGCGTAAGGTAGACGGTCGTCCTGTCGCTTGCCAGCTGCAGCGCATCGCGGTCCCCTGTCACGATAGCGACAGGCAGTTCCTTTTCATAGCGTGCAGAAAGCGTGCCCAGGACATCGTCGCCTTCATAGCCGGAAAGGCTGTAGACAGCAACGCCCATGACATGCATGACCTCAAGGATGAGATCGAACTGCGGAACGAGCTCGGCCGGAGCCGGCTTTCTTGTCGCTTTGTACCCGTCATACATTTCCATGCGGAACGTCTGGCGGTCTTTATCGAAGGTGACAGCGACATAAGCCGGATCAAGCTCGCGGTAAAGAGAGAGCAGCATGCGAAGAAAACCATAGACGGCATTCGTCGGCACGCCGTCAGGCGACGTCATCGTCGGAGGAAGCGCATAAAACGCGCGGTACAGAAGGCTGCTGCCATCGATGATGGCTAATTTATTTTCCATGGATACCTCCCATTTAAGGACACAATATGTATTACATTATACCATATTTGAGGGTGCCTGTTCACGGAAGGCCTCCGGCCCCTCCTGTACAAAAAGGCAGGGAAGAATCTTTTCCCTTAAGGCATACCAGAAATGGAAAAAGCAGGATCATTTCCTTATATAATGTAAGGCGCTGGATACACTGCCAGGCGGATTCGATCCATCCGGTCCTGGTCTTTGTCTCAGGCAGCCTGTTTCAACCACAAAAAAATCTCATCATTTCTGATGAGATTTTTTTTGAGCTGGTGCGGTCGGAGAGATTTGAACTCTCACGGATTACTCCACTACCGCCTGAAGATAGCGCGTCTGCCAGTTCCGCCACGACCGCATATGTAGTTACAACAACGAGAAACAAGAAATGGAATGGTGCGGCTGGTGAGACTTGAACTCACACGGACGTAAGTCCACTACCCCCTCAAAGTAGCGCGTCTGCCATTCCGCCACAGCCGCATAGATATGGTGCCTCAGAACGGAATCGAACCGTTGACACAAGGATTTTCAGTCCTTTGCTCTACCAACTGAGCTACCGAGGCAAAAATAAGTGGCGACCCGGATCAGATTTGAACTGACGATCTCCGCCGTGACAGGGCGGCATGTTAGACCACTACACCACCGGGCCG
>NZ_FR896345.1:0-2064 GCF_000435155.1 Dialister sp. CAG:357
ATTTTTATCCCACAAAAAAGCGTGAAGAACCTTTTTCTTGTGCGTCAGCGAGGTTTTAAACTCGCCTTCCCAGACAAGGAAGGGGAACCGCTTGCGGTGGATAGGGTTGATTACAAACAGCCGCAGGCTGGTTGTATGGTTTTAGGTCTTAAATCTTTCTTTTTCCCGCAAGGTCGTATGGTTTCCATTCTCCCTTCCCCAAAGCACACAAAAAAGACCGCTCTTTTCGGAGCGGTCTCTTTTTATTTCAATTAACGGTCGGAGCCGTCTTTTTCTTTACGGATGACGTCGTGTGCGCCGCCTTCTACGATGGAGGTTGCGGATACGAGTGTCAGCTTAGCTTTCTGCTGCAGTTCCGGAATGGTGATAGCGCCGCAGTTGCACATGGTAGCTTTGATCTTAGCGCAGGTCTTTTCGACGTTGTCTTTGAGCGGACCAGCGTAAGGAACGTAGGAGTCAACGCCTTCTTCGAACTGGAGTTTCTTTTCTCCGCCGAGGTCATAGCGTGCCCAGTTTCTGGCTCTGTTGGAACCTTCGCCCCAGTATTCTTTGACGACTGTGCCGCCAACGGTTCTGGTCGGGGTTGGGGATTCGTCGAAGCGTGCGAAGTATCTGCCGAGCATGACGAAGTCAGCGCCCATAGCGAGTGCGAGGGTGATGTGGTGGTCATATACGATGCCACCGTCGGAGCATACCGGTACATAGATGCCGGTTTCTTTGTAGTATTCATCTCTTGCCTGGCATACTTCAATGAGAGCGGTAGCCTGGCCGCGGCCAATGCCCTTTGTCTCACGGGTGATGCAGATGGAGCCGCCGCCGATGCCGACTTTGACGAAGTCTGCGCCAGCTTTAGCGAGGAAGAGGAAGCCGTCTCTGTCGACAACGTTGCCTGCGCCTACTTTTACTTTTTCGCCGTAGGTGTTGTGGATCCATTCGAGGGTGATCTTCTGCCATTCGGAGAAGCCTTCGGAGGAGTCGATGCAGAGTACGTCAGCGCCTGCTTCGAGGAGCAGCGGTACGCGTTCTTCATAGTCTCTGGAGTTGATACCAGCGCCTACTACGAAACGTTTCTGGGAATCGAGCATTTCATTCGGGTTTTTCTGATGGGAATCATAGTCCTTGCGGAATACGAAGCCATACAGACGGCCGTCCTCGTAGAGTACCGGCAGGGAGTTGATCTTGTTGTCCCAAATGATGTCGTTTGCTTCGGAAAGGGTGATGCCGTATTTAGCTTTGACGAGCTTGTCAACCGGGGTCATGAAGTTCTTGACCTTTTCAGATCTGTCCATGCGGCTGACTCTGTAGTCACGGCTGGATACGATGCCGACCATCTTGCCGGAAGAGGTGCCGTCTTCGGTGATGGCGATGGTGGAATGACCTGTCTTTGCCTTGAGGGCGAGGACGTCAGCAAGAGTGTTTTCCGGCGAAAGGTTGGAGTCGCTCGGAACAAATCCTGCTTTCTTAGCTTTAACTCTGGCAACCATGGCTGCTTCATCTTCAGGGGACTGGGATCCATAGATGAAAGAAACGCCGCCGTTTCTTGCGAGTTCAATGGACATTTTTTCACCAGATACTGACTGCATGATAGCAGATACCATTGGAATATTTAATGTAATGGCCGGTTCTTCACCTTTTTTGAATTTTACGAGCGGGGTTCTGATAGATACGTTGGCCGGAATGCAGTCCGTGCCGGAGTAGCCCGGGATCAGAAGGTACTCGTTAAAGGTATGTGCCGGTTCATTAATATAGATTGCCATTATTTCCTCCTTCGATAACAGATAAATCCGTAAAAAAATAAGTGTAAAAGATAATTAAGCACAACTATACTCTTTTCCGCGGATGCGGTCAAGTGCAGATGCGCTTCTTCTACAAAGCGGAGAGAAAATTTCCCTTCCGCAGATATATTTGTACTATTATAGCGTAAAAAAGGAATTGTAGAAAGGGGAAAATCATTAGTCTTCAAAAAGTTTCTGAAAACACGAAATCCAAAGAGCATACAAGAGAATGAGGAAGGTTTTCTCCTTACCTTTATTCGAGTGCTATGCTAAAACTGGACAGGGGTGG
>NZ_FR896346.1:0-17735 GCF_000435155.1 Dialister sp. CAG:357
CCGTTATAAATGGGAATTGATTCCAATACCATTTTAGAAACCGATTAGATAAAAATGAGTAACTATCACAATATGGTTAATAAAATACATGGAAATGTATAGCTAACAAAAATGTTATAAGATGTAATGATGTGGTAAACCTATATACAAATAGATACCAATCGTGGGTGAAATACTCAGGATATAGAGCAGATAATATAAATAAACCCTTGGATTATCGATAAATACGAAGAAAACGGGAAATGATGGATGCAAGGCGAAGAGAAGAAATCATGGACATAAATGCGGGAAGTGTAAAATATAATGGTGGATATCGGAGATAATTCTGTAATGAAATGCATAAAATCTTGTTAATACTACGTTAAGAATCAAAAACTTATCAATATGCGCTATAAGTCATTACTGAAACGTTATAGAATTCAGGGAAAGAATTTTTACCAAGGACAAATACAGATCTGAACACAAAAACAGCCCTTCAATATGTATTGAAGAGCTGTTGAGAACAAAATTTATATAGGATCCGTCATCCTTGTCAGAGCAATAAAAAAGACCTCCAGTCGGCCTGGAGGTCTTTATTGCATGGGGAATGTTTTATTGGCATTATCCCTGACAAATTCCCAGAAGTGATCGACGATGTATTCACGCAGGAGAACGGCACTCAGTGATAGCTTGGAGTCCGTTTTCCAGGAGATGTTCAGATCACGGTGACATTCCTGATCACCAACCGGGAGTGCGACATTATGAATTTGTGCATTATGCCATGTCATTTGCGGGACAAGCGCACTGCCTAGACCTGCCCTGATAAATTCACCAACTGTATCAGGGTTGTCACTTTCGAGAATGACCTTTGGGGTAAATCCAGCTTTCTTGCAATAGGCCTCAACCGTTTTCCTAAGGAGAAATCCCTTAGGAGGCATAATAAAATCCATATCAGAAAGATCATGGAGATTCACATAAGGAAGATGGGCATAAGGAGTTCCTGTTGGGAAAACCATAACAAGGTTCTCACGGAACAAAGTGATTGTATGGTCATTATCAATATGTTTCAGGCTTGAGAATAAAGTCAGGTCAGTTTTCGAAGCATTGGCCGAATCACTGTTTTGCGGGACAATTTCTAAAATGGTTTCGGGATACTCTTCCTTGAATTTCATTAGAAAAGCCGGAATTAACCTGCTTGATGACATGATAGCAAGCTTTACAGTGAGCTGCTGAAGATCTCTGGAATCCTGCAGTTCCTGACGGAGGTCGTCGAGTGATCCCAAAATCTTATTAGTGTATTTAAGCAGGATGTGTCCGTCTCGCGTCAGATGAATGTTGCGGCCCTGATGGGTAAAAAGCGAGACATCCAGTTCTTCTTCCATGCTGCGGATTGTTCTGGACAGCGCCGGCTGAGCGATATGGAGAGCTTCGGCAGCTTTTGTCAGATGTTCCAGTTCAGCCACTTTCTGAAAATACATAAGAGAGGTAAAGTTTATTTTCATCTTGAGCCTCGTATGATTTTAGATTTACCGGTTCTGCGTCCTGAAAACAGGTCCCAATCCGGATCAATCAGCAAATATCGTGCAAATCAAAAGAATAGATACAGACTGGAGTGAATCCATTGCTGAATCATTTTCGATTAAAATAGATTTATTTGACTGTATTATATCATAAGAGGTATGAATCAATGGAAAACACCTTTTGATAATAGTTCAAAAAATAACAAGCCTTTACAAAAAAAGTGGAACTTATGCAATTCTTCTATTAAGACTGGGTGAATAGCATCGTACTTTCCCTCTGTCATCTGCAGCAGATATATTATTGAGTTATAAACTGTCATAGAAAAATACTTCTTTGGATACTGCCAAAGGAGTCCATAAATGAATGATGAGGATATGCTTATATAGAATGGAGATCATTCCACTATGGAGAAGTGCCTGCCTCAGCAGGGCCTCCAGGAGGCGGAGAAAGGCCTCAAGACCACCCTTTTTAAGTATACTGCAAAGCAAAGCCATCTTTTTTATTTTGGGCGCATACTCCTTCATCCTATCCCATATGGCTTCATACGGGATTTTTTGAATTGACGAGAAGTATCTAAAAGACTTACAGAAGATTTACAGAACGACATATAGAAAAATTTGCTTTTTTCTTGGTATAGCGATATACTATACACAGGTATTAAAAAAAACAATAAATAGATTTTTGCAGGAAGATCTGCATATAACAGGAAGGAGGGAAAGACGATGAGAATTGAAGACTTGATGGATCTTGAGATGTACGGAAGCATGTATATCCTTTTTGCCATGGCTTCTTTCTATGTAGAAGGAGCCAATCTTCTGGTACCGTCCAGAGTGAACTTCAACTTCAAAAGAGTTCTTTCGCCTTTCACATCCTTCTTTAAAGGATTCATCGGCGCAGGGGGATGGGCTGCTATGGCCCTCAGGTCCTCCGGACTTGAAGGAAAACGGGAACAACTGAATGACGGGGCATCCGGCTTTTTACGGTGCCCGGTTTCCTTTCATGATTTCGCGTGGAAGGGAACTCCGCGCGGCGAGTGGATCTAAGCGCTTTCTTTTGTCGACCAGTAAAAGAAAGGCTTATGTTTAAATCATCCATAAAATATCTGATGAATCAGACGCTGCGAGGCGTCTTTTTTGATGGAATTTTCTGGAGAGTGAAAACATGTTTTTCGTGAAAAACGATATAAAAAAATTATTGTCAGTGATGATACCGATCCTGGTCGCTCAGGTATCTACGGCAGGCATTACCTTTATCAATACAACGATGGCAGGTCACGCAGGTGCGGATGATCTGGCCGGAGTTTCTGTCGGAGCCGGTCTTTTCTATCCGATCCTGGCTTCCATTATCGGCCTTCTGATGGCTGGCACGCCTATGATGGCACAGCTTCTCGGACAGAAGAAGAAGGAAGATCTTCCTCTGATAGTCCGTACAGGCCTTATGATCGGACTTTTCATTTCCGCCGTCTTTGCAGCAGGCTACTTCCTTTTCGTCGACAACCTGATGGAATACCTTGCTCTTGAACCGGCCGTTGAACATATTGCCCGCGGCTACCTGCTTTCTATGGTGGGTGTCGTGACTTTCGTGACATTGATCATTCCACTTCGCTGCCTGACAGACACGGCAGGATCCACGTCTGTTTCCATGAAGCTCTTCCTCATTGCTCCGCCAGTGAATGCGGTGCTTGATTATCTCTTCATTTACGGACACTTCGGATTCCCGAGACTTGGCGGTATCGGCGCAGGCGTTGCTACGATGATTACGTACGGATGCCTTCTCGCACTCTTCCTTGCAGTGATTCTTACCACGAAGGAATTTATGGGAAAGAATATTTTCTCTTCCTTTAAGATCCGCAGAGCAGACCTGAAGGAATACCTGGTCGTCGGTGTTCCAAGCGGCATGTCCATTTTCATGGAAATGAGCCTTTTCAGCCTGATCATCGTGTTCCTTGCCAGGTACGGCACGGATACGCTGGCGGCTTACCAGATTGCGGACAACTTCGCAAGTCTCGTGTACATGCTTCCAGTCAGCTGCTCCATGGCGCTGACAATCCTGATTGCAACAGCAGCAGGTGCAGGGGATATTTCCCTGGCACGCCGTTATAAAAAAGCCGGTTTCATCACAGCGATGGCTGGCGCTCTTATGACCGTTTCCTTTACGCTCTTCTTCCGTCATTCCATCGGAATGGTATACACGGATGATGCAGCTGTCGCAGCCATTGCAGCACAGTTCCTGATCTACAGCGCCGGATGGCAGCTCTTCGACGCGATTTCCACTCCGATTCAGGGAATTCTTCGCGGATTGAAAGATACACGCGTATCCTTCGTCCTCATGGTTGCCGCTTACTGGGGCGGATGCTTCCCAATGAGCATCCTTCTGGACAGCGTGACGGATCTTGGCGCAGCTTCTTACTGGCTCGGCCTTGATTTCGGCGTAGGATGCTCGGCGCTCCTCATGGTTCTCAGACTGTTCTATGTCGAAAGAGTCATGGACGGAAGACCCGTACCGGTCATCGACAATATCCTGGCATTTTTCAAACTCAAGACAGCAGCTTCCGGCATGCCTGCTTATGCAGCCGCTTTTTCCGGGGAAGATCATTCTATCCGCGCTGTTGTTGAAATGAACATAAAACAGGCAGAAAAATTAATCGCTTTTATGACGGAAATGGAAGAGAAACTTTCCGTTCTCATCCAGAACGTCAAGGAAGCAGAAGTAGATATCTTTACTGAAACACGGAGGGTCCTTCCGATCAGAAAGGCTCTTCTGACGGATCTTCATTTATCCATACTAGGCCATGCGACGAGGGCCTACGTGCCTTAGGGTTATCTATAAGAGGCGGATACTGGAAACACATCCTCGTCAGCCTGAATGACACAGGGCGGTGCTAACAGCACCGCCTTTTTGCATGCCCTTTGCCTTGAATCATACGGAGCTCTAAAAACGTGAGTTTAGTGATAGAATCTGAAAACTGTACAAGATATAAGACAAATAATTAGATAGTGAACAAGTTGTATTATATCTAAAATCCTTCTATAATAGAGGAAAGTGAAATTTTTCTGTATAGAGGATGGGATAGATATGAAGAAATACTGGATAGGAGCGGCAGCCCTGCTGCTTGCCGCCGGACTCACCTTGTCAGGCTGCGGGAATGACAGCGGCAGGGAAACGGGCAAGATTCATGCAGTGACGCATGCGAACTGGAAGCCGTTCGAATATATGAAGGATGGGAAGATTACAGGCTTTGATGCGGTGTTTCTCGAAGAAGCAGCCAAACGTGCAGGCCTTTCGGCAGAGCTTGGCGATGCAGGATGGGAAGCTCTTTTTGAGCAGATCCGTTCCCATCAGGCAGATCTTGCCATTTCCGGAATCACGATTACAAAGGAAAGGGAGGCATCGTATCTTTTCTCGAAGCCTTACTTCATTTCCCGTCAGGCCATCCTAACAAGGCCGGACAAGGATATCCGAAGTGCTGAGGATTTGAAGCGCTCTGACATAGAAGCCATTGCTGTCCAGAATGGATCGACAGGACAGGAAGCTCTTGAGAAACTTCTCGGCAAGAATGCTCCTGTCATTAAAAAGACACCCATGTCCATCCAGATGCTGATCGGAGGGCAGGCAGATGCCATAGTAGGGGATGAAACATCCCTGAAATCCATCCAGGCGCAGTATCCGGACCAGCACCTTGTGATTGTTTATGATGATCAGGCGTTCAAGCCGGAATACTTTGGCATTCTTTATGCTAAGGACAATACGGCGCTTAAGGAAAAGCTGGACAAGGCCATTTCTTCCATGGTGGAAGACGGAACGTACTCGCGCCTCTATGAGGAATGGTTCAAGACAAAGCCGGACGAGAAGGTCCTGGCAAGTTTGAAGAAGTAAGGAAGCGGTATGATGTTTGATTTCAATTGGAACATCCTTGAAGCATATGTTCCTTTCTTCATATCAGGGACAAAGCTGACGATCGAACTCTCCGTCACCGCATCACTGGCGGGATTCTTCCTCGGTCTCTTCCTGGCAGTCCTCCGGGTATCGGGGAGGAAATTCCTCTCCCTTCCCGCGGCCTGTTTCATGGAGTGCATTCGCGGCACGCCTCTTCTGCTGCAGCTTCTTGTCGTATACTTCGGAATTATTCCTCTGCTCATGAGGAAACCGGACGGGACGCTGGCGGCAATGCTGGCGCTTTCCATCAATGCGGGGGCCTATATCGCTGAGACAATCCGGGGCGGCATCCTCGCTGTCGATGAAGGGCAGGAGGAAGCGGCAAGGGCGCTGGGGCTTTCGCACTGGCAGTGCCTTCGCTATGTCGTTCTTCCGCAGGCTGTTCGTTCCGTCCTTCCGGCGCTTGGAAATTCCTTTGTCAGTCTCATCAAGGACTCTTCACTGGCTTCCGTCATTGCCGCGCCCGAGCTCATGTACTGGGCCAATGCAGCCAATGCGGAATACTACCGTGTCTGGGAGACCTTCATCACGACAGGCCTGATTTACCTCATTCTGACCGTGACGACCGGCCGCCTGCTTGCCCGTCTTGAAAGGAAGAGGGCGTAGGAAACCATAGGAAATCTGCCGCTTCATCTTATCGAAGTTTTTTGTATTCTTATGCCCGTTTTGATGGGATTTCACGTCTCACGAAAGGGGCTTTTCGTGATATACTAATGGGTGTGGCGATAGCAATTTACATAAGATATTTATGTTTCTGTCAATAACAAGGGAGCCTGAAAATGCATAACGAACAACAAGTGACCCCTCATATTTACTGGGTGGGCGGCAACGACTTCAATTCCCCCAGATTTGAAAATCTGATTCCTCTGAAATCCGGGGTGACATATAACAGTTATTTCATCGACGACGAAAAGACAGCTGTCATCGATACGACAGATACCGTAATCCGTGATCTTTTCATCGGCAATGTCAGCCATCTGCTTCACGGCCGCAAGCTGGATTACATCGTGGTCAACCATATGGAACCCGATCACAGCGGGTCCCTTCTGGCGCTTGCCATGGCATACCCAGAAGCAAAGATCGTGGCTTCGGCGCAGGCACTCAAGATGCTTGGACAGTACTTCCAGGTATCCATGCCTGAAAGATACATTACATCCGACGAAAAGCTCGTCATCGATCTTGGCATGCACAAGCTGCGTTTCCTCAAGGCTCCGATGGTTCACTGGCCGGAAGTCACCTTCACGTATGATGAAACAGAGAAGGTCCTTTTCACCGCAGATGGATTCGGCACATTCGGTATCCTGAATGGTTCCATTTTCGCTGACGACGTGGATTACAAAGAAGAATACCTGGGCGAATGCCGCAAGTATTATGCCAATATTGTTGCCCGCTTCGGCCCGCAGGTCCTCTCAGCCCTGAAGAAAGTGGATGCGCTTGATGTCCGTTATATCTGCTCGCTCCATGGCCCGGTCATCCGCAGGAAGGAAGACATAGATTTCCTGATCGGGGAATACAAGAAATGGGCTTCCTGGACGCCGGATTACCAGTCAGTCAACATTTTCATTGCTTCTGCTTATGGCAATACGGCTATGGCGGCTGAAGTCCTTGCGGCCAAGCTTGCCAAGCGCGGCATCAGGAACCTGAAGATGGTGGACGTCTGCACGGTCTCCCTTGCTGATTCATTTACAGAAATTCTCCGCAGAAGCCACATCGTTCTTGCCGCTTCGACAATGAATATGACAGTCAATCCCCTGATGAGCGCATTCCTTGCCATCTGCACGGAAATGAATGTCACGAACAGAAAGGTTTCCATCATCGGGAACAGCAGCTGGACACCGAATGTCAGCGGCCAGCTGATGAAGGATGTCGTATCGAAGTGGAAGAACTGCGAATTGCTGGGGGATCCGGTTCATGTCGTCTCCTCCATGCATGATGATGATGCAGATATTGAAAAACTGGCAGATATCATTGCAGAAGACATACTTAAGGAAAAATAACAGAAAAGAAGGTTAAAGAATGAAAAAATGGATGATGGCTCTGGCTGCGACTTGCGCCGCGGCTGTCATGGTGCTGTCTGGATGCGGAAATACGCCTTCCGTTCATGTGACAAAAGCGGCCATCAGTACAGAACCTTTTACATTGGAAACAAAAGCGGCTCCGGAAGCCCTTCATACGGCGCCTGTCATTCCTTCCGTATCAGGCGGCCTGATTTCAAACCCGCCGGATATCGGAGCGACAGTCAAGGCAGGCGATGTCCTCTTCAAGATCGACGCATCGCAGTATGAAGCGCAGGCATCGGCCCTGCAGCAGAAAATCGCAGAATCTTCTGCCCAGGCAGCGCCTGTCTACAACGGTCCTTCCGTAGATAACAGCCTTGAGGCTTCCCTTTTGAAGCAGGGAATCATCACAAGAGCTGAATATGAAAAAATCAAGGGAAGAAGCATGCCGTCCGGCGGTGCTGTTTCTGGCGGCGGAGCTCCTGATCCCGGACTGATTGCATCACTCCAGACGCTTCAGAAAACGATTGCTTCCTGCACTGTCCGCGCGCCGATCAGCGGCGTCGTCTCCCAGGTTTATCTTGGAGATACGCACATGGCAATGGCAGGGAAACCAGCACTCGTCATCCGTCAGGATTCACCAGTCGTCGCAACGATCGAGCTTCCTGTCCGTCTTGATTCCGTGATGGAAAAGGCAAAGGATGAAAAGACACTGACCGTGTCTATGAGCGATGGCAAGGGTGTATGGTACGGCGAGCTCAAGCAGCAGCCAAATCAGAATGGTGAAAAATATACCACCTATAAGATTCAGGTAGATAATCCGCAGAATGAAATCACAATCGGAAATGAGTATGATATCCGTGTGGAAAGCGGGCAGAATGTTTCCTGCATCATGATTCCGGACTCTGCGATTATCGGAGACAATACGGTTGCCATCGTCAATGATGGAAACCTCGTCGATATCAAGGACGTTTCCATTGCAAGCCGTCAGGGCGGCTATGCGATGATCATGGATGGTTTGTCTGAAGGAGACCGCGTTATTACCGATCCTCCGAAGGGCATTGAAATGGGCATGCAGGTCGATGTGAAATGAAATGGGTAAGAGAAGACTTCCTGGGAGATTCCGTTGAAACGGCAAAGAAGCTCATAGGAGCCGTCTTTGTCCATCGTTCGCCGGATGGGATTACCGCTGGGCGCATCGTGGAATGCGAAGCATACGGCGGTATCTGGCGGGGCCATGAAGATGACGGTGCCCATGCCTTCAAAGGTTTGACGCCAAGAACCCGAGTTATCTTCGGAGAAGGCGGACATGCCTACCTCTACCTCATCTATGGGATGTACACCTGCCTCAATGTGGTGTGCGGCCATGAGGGAGAAGGGACGAGCGTACTTTTAAGAGCACTTGAACCGCTGGATGGAATCGATCTTATGAAGGAAAGACGCCATACAGACAAGATGAAGCTTCTGGCCTCCGGTCCCGGGCGCCTGACGCAGGCAATGGGCCTTAATAAATCCTTCTACGGGACAGACCTTACGGGAGATACCCTTTGGATCGAAAGCAGGAATGACGGGCCGTATCCCGTCAAGCGCAGCAAACGCATCAACATCGATTACGCCAGGTACGGGAAGAGCTTCCCCTGGAGATTCACACTGGAAGGAAGCCCCTTCATTACAAAGAAATAAGGAAACGCCGGAGGCACGAACTTCCGGCGTTTTTTGACGGAAGGCGCTGTATTCCCATTTTTCGTCCTGTTCCTGTATAATATAGAAAATATATGCCTGAAAGGGAGAGATTATGAAATTACTCCGTTTGATTCTGCAGGGATTCAAATCCTTTGCGGATAAGACAACCATAGAATTCGCCGATGGAATGACTGTCATCGTAGGCCCGAACGGCTGCGGGAAAAGCAATATTTCCGACGCTGTGCGCTGGGTGCTCGGGGAACAGAATGTCCGCAATCTGCGCGGACAGAAAAGCGAGGATATCATTTTCGCAGGTTCCGAATCAAGGACGAGGAAGAACGGCGCGGAAGTCACGCTGGTACTGGACAATTCCAACAGGGAGCTGCCGCTCGATACAGCAGAAGTTTCCATCACAAGAAGAATTCTTCGCAATGGGGACAGTGATTTCCAGATCAATAAAAGGAACTGCCGCCTGAAGGATATTCATGAGCTTCTGGCCAACACAGGGCTCGGGAAGGGTTCCCTTGCCATTATCGGGCAGAACAGGGTCGATGAAGTACTGACGGCAAAACCGGAAGAAAGAAGAGCCATTTTTGAAGATGTGGCGGGCATCAGCCTGTACCGCATGAGAAAGAATGAAGGCCTGCAGAAGCTTGTCAAAACGGCGGAAAATATGGACCGTGTCAAGGACATGATGGCGATGCTTGATGAACAGACCGGGCCGATGAAGGAAAAGGCAGAAAAAGCAAAAGCATACAAGGCGCTTGCAGCGGAAAAAAGAGCCGTGCAGGCGACGATGTCTGCCTTAAAGCTTGATTCCATCAAAGAATCCCTCGAAAAGCACAAGGCGGAAACGGAAACTCTTGAGCAGGATAGTGTGAAGTGGAAGGCAGAGCTTACAAAAGCAGCGGCTGCTCTTGCCAAGCTCGAACAGGAAACGCTTCTCCATCAGGAAAAGGTGAAGAAGGCAGGCACGGATTTCGCAGAAGCTAAGGAGAAACTCGATGGTATCCGCGTAGACTACAAGATCAAGGAAGAAGCACTCGAACAGGAGAAAAAAAGAACAGAAGAGCTCAAAGAGGATGAAGAAGATCAGAAAGAAGCCGAAGAAGAACTGATCGAAGAAATCCAGAATGATGAAGAGGAAATGAAGGCAGCTGAAGCCGAAAAGGCAGACTGGCTTGCAAAGCAGAATCAGGCAGAAGCCGAGAAGGAAAAACTGGCCGGAGAGTTGGAAGCATCTGAAAAGGCGTATTCCGAAATTCTGAATTTCAGCCGGCAGAAAATGGCAGAAAAGCAGAAGCTTGAGCAGGGACTGGCGTACCTGGATAATGAGGTCCGCCGTCTTAAGGGAGAATCATCCAGAAGGGAAGAGGCAGCAAAGAGCATCGAGGGCGAACTCCAAAAAACGAATGAGGCGCTCGCAAGCCTGCTCGCAGAAGAAAAAGAGGCCATGGCCCGTCAGGAACAACTGAAGGAAGAGGGTATCCGCGACAGAAAAGCACTCGATGAGGCAAGAAATGAATGCTTCTCCATTGGAAATGAATTGAATGAAGCGGAATCCTCTTTCCGTACCATCCATTCCCGCCGCGAGTACCTAGAAAAGGCAGATAAGGAATATGCAAGCTTTTCCAGAACAACGAAGACAGTCATGGAAAACAGGGCCATCTTCGGAGACGCCGTTCATGGCGCTCTTGGCGAATTGATCCATGTCCCGTCAGAATATACAGCTGCTGCAGAAGTGGCTCTGGGAAGCCAGATTTCAAACATTGTCACAGATACGACAAAATCAGCCGGGGACATCATCCGCTGGCTGAAGGAAAAGAACCTTGGCCGTGCGACATTCTATCCGCTTGAATCCATGAAGCCGTCCTCTTATTCCGGAAGAGAACAGGAAGCTTCCCGGGAAGAGGGAATCCTTGGCATTGCCGCTGACCTCTTCGAGACGGACTCCCTGTATCAGGATCTTCTCCACTCCCTTCTGGGAAGGACTCTGATTGCCAAAGATCTTGATGCGGCAAGAAGAGTCTCCAAGAAGTACGGCTACCGCCTGCGCATTGTCACGCTGGACGGTCAGATCGTCAATGCCGGAGGCTCCATGACCGGCGGATCCATGAAGAAGAAGGAAAATACCTACTTCGGAAGAAAAGAAGAAATCAAGGAACTTTACGCAGAAGAAAAGAAGCGCGAAAAGGACCTTGCTGATTTAAGGAAAAGGAAACAGGAAAAGGAAACGGCAAGGGACAGCCTTTCTGAAAAGGTGGCAGGAGAACGCGAATCCTGGCATCAGATGGATCTGGCGCTTGCTTCCTTCAAAGGGCAGAAGGATGGCCTTGAAAAGACCAAGACGGATCAGGAAACCCGCCTGAAAGAAGGAAAAGATGCCCTTGCTTCCATCAGCGAGTCTCTGGAAAAATCCGTTCAGCAGATGACGGAAGGCTGGGAGCTTCTCAAAACGTATGAGGATATTCCTGAACCAGGAAAAGATGAGAAGAGCCTTGCTATCCGCAAACAGATCGATGATAAGGCAGGCGAACTCATTGCCATCCGAGAAGGACTGACGAAGGCAGAAAGCCGTGCATCCTTTGCAAAGCGCATGATGAACGACGCCAAAAAGGCGCAGGAAGACCAGAAGAAAGACAGGGAAGACCTCGAAAATAAAAAGAAAGCCAATGAAGAAGCAAAGAAAAATCTTGCTGAAACACTGGAAAAACTGAATCAGGATTTCGAAGAGGCAAACGGAAAATGGGAGTCCATCCGCACGAAGCAGGAATCTCTGCAGGGCGAGACTGACAGGTATGCAGCGCTTGAACGCGACAGCCAGGCAGCCTGGAGAAAGGCGCAGGAGAAGTCCTCATCTGTTGAAAAGGATCTGGCGGATAAGAAAGCGCGTTTGGAACGGTTCAAGGAAGAAGAGGCTGAAGAGCTGCAAAAAATCAGTGAAGAGGGGATGACCCGTGAAGAAGTGGAAACGCTGAAGCTTCCGGGAACCCTGAATGAAATGAAGAACCGTGACAAGGTGCTCGCGGGAAAGATTGCCGATCTTGGCACGGTCAATCCGGCCGGCGAGGAAGAGTATGAAGAGCATCTGAAAAAGAGAAACTTCTACGAAGAACAGATCAACGACATGAGGGGCGCTGAAGAAGAGCTCCGGACGGTCATCAAGGATATCGATGAGAAGATGGCATCGCAGTTTGACGAAGCCTTCACCAAAGTCAATCAGGAATTCGGGCGCATCATGCAGATCATGTTCCAGGGCGGCAGCGCGAAGCTTGAACTGACCGATCCAGAGCATCCTCTGGAATGCGGCGTGGAAATGTACCTGCAGCTTCCCGGCAAAAAGCGCCAGCCGCTGACGCTGATGTCCGGCGGCGAAAGAGCGCTGACGGTCATTGCGCTCCTGATTTCCTTCATGGCATACAGGCCTGCTCCCTTCTGCTTTGTCGATGAAATCGATGCGGCGCTCGATGATTCCAACGTGGACCGGTACAGCCGCATGATTGCCGAATACAAGAAAAAGACACAGTTCATCGTCATTTCCCACAGGAAGAGAACGATGGAATTTGCTGATACACTGCAGGGCGTCACCATGGGAGAAAAAGGCGTCTCTTCGCTTGTGACGGTCAAAATGAAAGATTACGTGGAATGATGAAATGTTCGGGCGTAATTTTCACGTAAATGATACAATAGCCATATAAGGGTAAGGACTAAAGGAGGGTACAATGGGATTTTTTGATAAAATTCGCAAAGGGCTGACAAAGACAAAAGAGTCTTTGATCAAGAATATAGAGAGCGTTGTCATCGGCTATGCAACGATTGACGAGGACTTCCTGGAAGACCTGGAAATGGTACTTCTTTCCGGGGATATCGGTGTCCGCACGACGGATTTCCTGATGAGGCAGATCCGCCGCGGTGTTACCGAAGGCACGATCCACAATACGAACGAAGTCATGCCTTTCATGGAAAAGACAGTGGAAGAACTTCTGAAGGATGACGAGAAGGATCTGAAGGAAGTGCATCATCCAGAGGTCATTCTGGTCGTAGGCGTCAACGGTGTGGGCAAGACGACGACAATCGGCAAGATGTCGGCCCGCTATCACAAGGAAGGAAAGAAAGTCCTTCTGGCGGCTGCCGATACATTCCGTGCAGCGGCATCCGAACAGCTGACAATCTGGGCAGAACGCACCGGCGCTGACATTGTCAAGCATGCGGAAGGCGCAGATCCTGCGGCCGTTGCTTTTGATGCTGTCTCTGCCGCTAAGGCAAGAGGCGCAGATGTAGTCCTGATAGATACGGCCGGCCGTCTTCAGACAAAGGTCAACCTGATGGAAGAACTGGCAAAGATCAGCCGTGTCGTCAAGAAGGTCATTCCGGATGCTCCGCATCAGACGCTTCTTGTCCTTGATGCAACGACAGGGCAGAATGCTGTCAGCCAGGCAAAAAATTTTGGTGAAATCGTTCCGCTGACAGGCGTCGTCCTGACAAAGCTTGACGGAACAGCCAAGGGCGGCGTCGTCCTTTCCATTTATGAAGAGCTCCATGTCCCGGTCAAATGGATCGGCCTGGGAGAAAGAGAAGACGATCTTGAACGCTTCAATGCGAAGGACTTTGCAAAGGCCCTTTTTGAAACAACCGATCATGCTTCCGGAGAAAGCACAAAGGTATAACCGGGCAGATCCGGCCTGCACTTGATTTCCAAAGAGTTTTCATACTTTTATTGATCTGAAAAAGAGGCGCATTTTTATGGTAAGTCTGGCAGCACCCCATGCGAAGGGGAAGAAATCCAATGATGTGATTTTCGGCGCATCCGCTGCAGCGAAAGCGGATATTCAGAAAATCGGGGCTGAGCATGTCGTCAATGCGACGATCGGCACGATTCTGGATGACGATGAAAAAATCGTCTGCCTGCCTGTTGTGGAAAGAGTTTTCAAATCCCTGCCGATGGCAGATATTATTTCCTATGCACCGATCGCAGGCACTCCCAAGTACCTGGAAGATGCACAGGCCGTCTGCTTTGGCAGCCATCGTCCGGATGCCTATACGGCAGCCATTTCGACAACTGGCGGAACCGGCGGCATCCATCATGCTGTCCATAACTACACATCCCCCGGCGATGAAGTCCTGACGTCCGACTGGTACTGGGGCGCATACAAGACAATCTGCGAAGACAATAACAGGAAGCTGCGCACTTACAAGCTTTTTGACGAGGATCCCCAGTTCAACAGGGCTTCCTTTGAAGGAAATATCCTGCACATGGCTGAAAATCAGGAAAATGTCATGGCCATCATCAATTCGCCGGCACACAATCCGACCGGCCATGCGCTGACGAGTGAAGACTGGGATTTCGTCATTTCCCTCTTTACTGAGCTTGCTGAAAAAGGAAAGCACATGATTCTTTTTGCAGACGTGGCTTACCTGGATTATGCAGGACCGGATGCCAGAGATTTCTTCTCCAAGTTCAGCAAACTGCATGAGAATATCCTTGTCCTTGTGGAATACAGCATGTCCAAGGGCTTCACGATGTACGGTCTCAGAAGCGGCGCACTGATTGCGATTTCCTCCAGTCAGGATGTCATCACCGAATTCAGTGATATTAATTCCTTCACAAGCCGCGCAACATGGTCCAATACAGTACGGGGTGCACAGGAAACGCTCTGCCGTATCTGGGAAGATGAGAAGCTCCGAAATGAATGGGAAACGGAAAAGGAAGAATATTATAAGCTGATTCAGGAAAGAGCGGCTATTTTCGTCGAAGAGGCGAAAGAAGTTGGGCTTCCGATTCTTCCTTACAAATCCGGGTTCTTCATTTCCGTCCCTGCAAAGGACTCCAAAGCTGCCTGCAAGGCGCTCTATGACGACCACTTTTACCTTGTTCCGCTCGCTGCCGGCGTAAGAATCGCCGTCTGTGCAGTCAGCAAGAAGAAAATGCATGGCATTGCAGCAAAGCTCAAAGCAGCCATGGAAAGAACAGGACAGTTATAAAAAATCACATGGGAGCTGTGACAAGATGCATGCATTTTGTCACAGCCTCTTTTTTATGGAGGGCACATGTATATAGAAGGCGTGGGAGAAGTGGAAGTCATCAGAAAGCGCATCAGCCGCATGTATATCCATGTCGGACGCGGTAGGCATGTTTTCGTGACGGCTCCCCGCACCTGCAGTGAAGATCTGATCCGCCGTTTCCTGACGGAGAAAAAAGACTGGATCCTGGCGACTCTTGAGAAGACGCCGGAAGCAGTGGAATATGAATATACCGATGGGGAAGAGCATATTCTTCTGGGAAAGAAAGTGACGCTCCATGTGGCAGGCGGCGCATCGAATGCCTGCACCCTTAACGGGCGGGATGTCATGATAACTGTCCGTTCTTCAAGAACGAGCGTCAGAAAAATTTATGAGGAATGGTCGCGCGATATGCTGAGGCGGATCGTCGTGATGTATATCAAAAAATGGGCTGAGACGATGGGTGTATTTCCAGGCGATATAACAATCCGGAAAATGAAGGGAAGATGGGGGAGCTGCAATGTGAAGACAGGCGAATTATGCTTCGCTCTCGATCTGATCACAAAAGATGGCGCCTGCATCGAGGGTGTCGTCGTCCATGAACTCAATCATCTTCTCGAAAAGGGACATACGCGGAGGTTTCATGACCTGATGGCGCATTGGGTACCTGATTACAAGGAACGCCAGAAAATATTATCTCGGAGTCCGAGGGAATTCATTTAAAGTGGTGAAATTGCCAGGAATCTGCCGCGCGGTCATCATAAAATGCGTGGTTTATTGAATTTTTTTGCAATTTTCTCAAAAATATCGAATATAGTCTTTCTGTCTGTTGCCAACTTATGGTATAATCTAATAAAATAATTCTATACCAAAATCTTTTTATGGTAGTGGTAAAGGTTTCGTGAGGTAATCGAATGAATAACACGGATTGGAAAATCCTCATCTATTTGCGCGAAGAGCGGAGTATCAATAAGGTAGCAAAGCGGCTGTTCATGACACAGCCTTCTTTGACGTACAGGCTGAGCCAGATGGAAAAGGAAATAGGATGTCCACTTTTCATCCGTACCAATAAAGGTGTGCATTTCACAGATGCGGGCAACAGGCTCTTCTCCTTCGCGGAAAAAGAACTGCAGCAGTATCAGGATATGAAGAACTATGTCACGCATGAACCGAATTCCATTTCCGGCGTTCTCCGCATTGGCGCGAGCCAGTCTTTTGCGCAGTCCCATATGCCGGCTATCCTGAAGGGATTTGTAGACGAATACAGTGATATTGAAATTTCCCTGACGACGGATACGAGCGACCGCCTGGTCAAGCTGGTGAAGAAGGAAGACATCCATCTTGCCATCGTAAGAGGCAATCAGGAATGGCCGGATTCCGACATCCTGCTTGAAGATGCGCCTCTCTACCTGATTTCTGCCAAGGAAATCGATTACAATACACTTCCGGGACAGCCATCCATCCGTTACAGGAGTGATCCGTCCCTTGATGAACTCCGTACCCGCTGGTGGAGACATAACTTCTCCGATTCCCCGCATTTCATGCTGACGGTGTCTGACTGCCTGACCTGCGTGGAAATCGTCAACCAGGGTCTTGGTCATTCCTTGATTCCGGCCGATCTTCTTCCGAAATGCGCTCCGAGTGTCAATCGTGAGATGATTTACGACAGACAGAAGAAACCGATCTTAAGACCGAGTCACCTCATCTACAAAGAACCGATGCTTCAGTCGACGCCTGTCAGGATTTTCGTCGACTACATCCGCAAGTACTTCGGTGTGTAAATGATAAGAATAAAAGCAGACTGCCTATGCAAAGCGGTCTGCTTTTTTGATGTCCGGAGGGGGACGGGCCCATGACGTCTCTTTCCTGAACGTGCTACAATACAGAAAAGGACATGAATCGAAGGGAGGATTTCCTATGAAAAAAATCTTTGGATGGTTTCTTGCTCTTCTCCTCATTTTGGGTGCAGGCACGGTGTCCATGGCAGCTGATGAGCAGGTCATGAACCGCAAGCTGGGCTATTTTGACAATACGAGGACAGTGCTTCTCCTGCCGGCTCTCTTTGGTGACGGCGACTATGCGGCCTCGTATGTGAACCGCGAGATGAATACGATATTCCGCTATCCTTACTACAGGAAACTGGATACGGAGGGATATACTGGCAAAGCGTATTCGCCTTCGGAGCTTCCTGCTCTTGCTGAACAGACAGGAGCAGATATCGTCGTCATGCCGGTCATCTCCCGCTGGCAGCAGATCATCATGCACCCCATGCTTTTCTCGGATGGAGATGCATTCATTGAGACAGCAGCCAGGATCGATATCTACTCCTATAAGAAAGCAGACGGCATTGTCAGGGATGATAAGGCTTCCTACTGGAAGACAGAAGATGAAAGCTTTGTCAGAAATGTTTATATCCTCGATGAAATGATGAGGGATATTTACAAAACATTCCCGTACCGCCGCGTTCCGACCGATATTCCTTCCAACTTATCCGGTGATACAGCACCGGACCGCACTCCGCAGGCATCAATGAATCATTGATAAAAGTGCAAAAAGGGGATGTGACAAAATCCACCAAAACACTGTTTTTCTTTTCTCGAGCGAAGCGAGGTTTAAGGG
>NZ_FR896347.1:0-2069 GCF_000435155.1 Dialister sp. CAG:357
ATTTTTACCAACACGTTTTGTCCTATAACCCAAATTTTTATTGATCTGGAGGAAAAAATTATGAATAAGGAATTACTGTACTACATCCCGTCTGGCGAATTTGGCAAGGAAGGCGTGCTTTCCCTTTTAAGGACACATCCTGAAATCCGCTTTGTTTCCCTTGTCGGTATCGATCTTGCCGGCAATGACACCGATGAAAAGATTCCGATTGAGATTTTCATGAAAGACTACGACGATTTCTTTGAAGGCAAGGCTGTGCAGACCGATGGCTCTTCTGTTGTCCTGATGGACATTGCAACACTGAATGATGCAAGGGTGGATATGGTCGCTGATGCAGGCGTAAACTGGTATGTCGATTACAATGAAGAAAATCTGTATACGAACGGACGCCCGGTTGGAACGCTCCGCATTCCGTGCTTCCTTCTGCATAACGGCAAATTCATTGATTCCCGTTCCATTTTGAGAGATTCCTGCAAGTATGTCGCTTCTGAACTGAAGAAGCTTCTTGCTTCCGGCAAAACCGTCAGGGGCATGGAAGATGTTCCTTTTGCTGATATTGAGGATATCGGTTTCACCATTGGCACTGAACTTGAATTCTGGGTCAAGACGCCAAGCGAAAATGAAACGATCCAGCACCTTTCCATTTCCCAGCGGCTGCAGGAACAGTACTGGCAGCGCATGAGAGGCAATGTACGCACTGCCATGGAAGAAACCATTGAAGAACTCGATGCACGCGGCATGCATGTGGAAATGGGCCATAAGGAAGTCGGCGGCATAAAGCCGAAAGTCGATGATTCCGGCAAAACGACCGATGTCTGTGAACAGCTCGAACTTGACTGGCTCTTCTCCTCCAACCCGCTGCAGGCTGCGGATAATGAACTGGAAGCAAGAATTGTTGTCCGTGAAGTGTTCCGCAAGCACGGCCTTGACGTTTCCTTCAAGGCAAAGCCGATCATCGGGGTAGCCGGAAGCGGTGAACATACCCATGTCGGAATCTGTGCCAAACTGAAGAACGGAAAGACGATCAATCTTCTGGCTCCGTCTGATATGAAGGCAGATTTCCTCTCTACCATCGGCTATGGATTCATCATGGGCATCCTTAAGAACTATGAAGCAACAAATCCGTTCGTTTCTTCTACAACAGATGCCTTCAACCGCCTGAAACCAGGTTTTGAAGCGCCGGTCTGCATTGTTACATCTCTTGGACACGCGCCGGAAGTTCCTTCCAGAAACAGAACCATCCTGATCGGCCTTGTCAGGGATATCGACAATCCGAAGGCTACACGTTTTGAACTCCGTGCACCGAATCCGTTTACAAACACATACCTGGCAGCATCCTGCCTCTTCCTGACCTCCCTTGACGGCATTCTCTATGCAGTGCATTCTGGAAAGACGCCGGCTGAACTCTTGGCAGAACTGTCCAAGAAGCCGGAGGATGATGCCGATTACCTTGAAAAGGGAAGAGCATACCGCTGCGAAGAAAACGTATTTGAAGACTTTACGCAGGAAGAAAGGGATGCAGCATTTGGAAAGCCGCCGGCTACTGTCTGGGAAAATGTAAAGACCATGAGAGCGAATGCCGGCAAGACTGCTGTCATTACTGCAGGCGGCAGCCTCAACAAGACAATTGTCGATTCCTTCCTGGCATCGATCGTATACCGCTGGAAGAATGAACTGATCGACCGGATCATCCCGACCACTGAAATGCTCGTCAAGGGTTTCAAAAAACTGCAGAGCGAGGATGATCTGGATGAAGAACGCTGGGATGATATCAGCGAAAAACGTTTTGCCTTGATCAAGGACACCAAGAGCGGAAAGTGCCTCTGCACGCTTCTTAAGGAAGCACTTGAAGCAGGGGATTATGATACAGCTTCCGATCTCCAGATTGAAATTTCCAAAAAGGGTGAAGCTCTCGAAAAAGAGTACTATGAATACGCTCTGAATATTGTTGGATGATCTCTGTATTTTCCAAAATAAAAGACCCGTGCAAAAGCACGGGCTTTTTATTTTGGAATGGGGGGGAAAGCAAAAAGGGGGGTTATAGGACAAAACGTGTTGGTAATTAATCC
>NZ_FR896348.1:0-29241 GCF_000435155.1 Dialister sp. CAG:357
AATTTTTACCAACACGTTTTGTCCTATAACCCCAAAATGATTACACATTTTGTCATAGCCCCTTTTTTGTCTGTAATTCGCCCGTGAAAAAATCCCTGCCGGAAGGCAGGGATTCTGGTGCGAGCGAAGGGACTCGAACCCTTATGCACGGGGCGCAGGATCCTAAATCCTGTGCGTCTACCAATTCCGCCACGCTCGCATGATATGCTTTCTATTATAAATCAGGAGAGTGAAAAAGGTCAATAGGACAGGCTTTTCCGAAGGATTTCTGCATAAGCAGTAGAAAAGAATACGAATTTTTTCTATCGAAATTGATTTATATAGAATGAGATTATGGTATAATAGGAACAGGAAGTTTTTTAGGAAAGGGTTTAAGGAACGGAGGCTTTTAAAATGAAAAAATACGTTTGCAAAGTTTGCGGCTGGATTTATGATGAAGCTTTAGGTGATCCGGACAATGGAATCGCTCCGGGAACCAAATTCGAAGACCTGCCGGCTGACTTCGTCTGCCCGCTGTGCGGTGTAGGCAAGGATGAATTCGAAGAAATCGAATAATTTTTGCTGGTGAAGAGCGGCGTCCTTACGGGCGCTGCTTTTTAGCTATCTTGATTGTCAATGATTGTTATTTTATTTCACAAAATTACTTGACAATAATTGTTAATGGCGCTATTATAATAACGTAAACAAAAGAGAGGCCGTCAAGGCCGTGATGACCTCACTCATTGTTGCCGTTCTTTCTCAACAAGTCAACACCTCGGAAAAGCCTCCTGCCAGGAGGTTTTTTCAATGCCTGAAAACAGAAGATCCAATCAAAAAAGAGGCTATAGCAAAATGATTCTTCATTCTGCTATGGCCTCTTTTACGTTCAAGTCCGCCTCCTGTGCATGGCAGAGGAGGTATCAGGATTCCGCTGGGAAGGGGAATTCATAGACTATTATCATCTTATTTTTGCGATTTGTCAATCTCAAGAAGGAGCTGCGTCCTGCTGTGGACGTGGAATTTCTTGTACAGCTCTGTCAGATGTTTCTTGATTGTAGTGAGTTCATCGGCGATTTCCTTGTTCGTCCAGCCATCCCTGACGCGGCTGATGATCAATTGTTCTCTTGGTGTCAGCGTCGTCTCCTCCAGTGCTTTTTCTGAGATCGGAGTGATTGCCATTTTCCTTGCCTGCTGCAGGAATTGGGCGTAGACAGGATCAGAAGCGAGCGGAAGGAGCAGGGGCTTCAGTATGTTGTAATGTTCAATGAAAGGCATGATGAAGTAGTCCTGCAGGGACTCATGCAGAGCGGACTTCAGGAGCGCTGATGCTTCCTGTGCTTTCCCGAAGTACTGGAGCGCACCGATGCGTGCAATGGCATCGTAGCAGCGGCTCATCTGCGAAGCATTCGCTGACGGATAGGGATCCTTCGTTTCTGTCGTATGGAGGATCAGATTATACTTCTTGAGGCTCAGATTCAGCCTGTGACGGACAGACTGTCGCATCGTCCGCAGGGCATTGTACTCAGGGAGCTCATTGATGGTGTCGATCAGGCGCTCCTGCTTGGGAGACGGTTCTTCCAGAAGCGATGACATATGGATGGCAACCATATCGAGGGATGTTTTCGTCAGGTCATCAGAGATAGCAGCTTTGAGCTTCTTGTACAGCTTCTTCCAGTCCTTGAATTCATAAGCTGTTTTTCGGATGAGAGCAACGCGCGGGTAAAGGAACAGGGCTATAATGGCGCGCTGCTGCCGATCGATGGTATTCCAGGGAGACTTGAGGAAATGAAGAAGGATTTCGTCAGCTGTATCAATATTTCCCTGCATATAGTTCAGTTCGGCTTCAGCGGAAGAGTGCCAGAGTCGTCCGTCGCAGTCTTTGATGATAAGGCCGCAGATATCATAGATGCTCTGCAGTGTGTGGACATTTTCCAAAAGTGTGCCGCTCCTCCTGTAATAAAAGCCAAGCTGTCCCACGACGCCCCTGAAAATGCCCTGGAAGTAGTCGCGCGGCAGCTTCACTTCATTTTCCTTGCAGAAGGAAAGGAGTTTCCGAAGATCAGCTTCTACCATACCTGAATCAGGCAGGGAATCGAGAGCTTCCAGGAAGAGGAAGCGTGCATTTTCTTCCGATGATGGTTCCCAGTCTGCCGGGAGATTGATCATCAGGATGTCTCTTTCTTCGCGGGCATCCTGCTGCGAAGCGATCAGGTTGATAGCCAAGAGGATGAGAGCGCAGGCATTGAAATTTCTTGCTCTTTCAACAGGCGTCGCATTGCGAAGAATTTGACGAAGTTCCTGCGGAGAATGTTTGTATAGGACAGAAAGCCCGCCTTCTGAAATGATGCGGAGCGCCGTGGGATAAGCTTTCCCCTTAAGCGCCAGTGTCAGTGCATAGCCGTAATTCTTTTCATGCAGTTCCCATTTGGCTGCCCGCATGTATGCGTTCTTCTGCCAGTGCCAGGATTCAGCCTTGAATTTTCCCTGCAGGTACTCGCGGAAGACGGGATGGAAAGCGTACGTTCCTTTGGAATGCTCGTAAGCCATGAACGGATTTCTTGCCCAGTGGACGAGAAGACGCTTCATCGTCTTTGCATTCTGGCAGATGAATTCAGCCTGCGTCTTGGAGAATCTGGAGAAAAGGGAAAAAATCGTGCAGACTTCCTGCTCCTTCTTTGAGAGAGAGGGATGTCTGTTCAATCAGGTGGTAAAGGGTATCCTTATCCTTGGAAGAAAAGAGAGAAATATCAGGCGTGCGAAGTTTCCTGAAATTTCTGATGCCTTTGCTGATTGCGAAAAGTTCATTGTCCTTGACAGCTTCATAGGCAATAGAATGGTTCAGATAAGCGATTTCCCATTTTCCTTCAGAATTTTTGCGGAAGACAAAAGCGCAGCGCTGGTAAGCCTGCAGGTACATTTTATAGGATGGGTCTGTTTCCTCAAGAGCAGAAATCTGGACAAGCCAGAGTTTTTCATCAAGAGGATAAATCAATTCCCTTTCTTCGCTCATGTGGCAGGGAATCAGCTGGTCTTTTCCCTGACGGAAAATGCGGGCGACGGTGTCCCGGCCGACCGCATTCATTTCACGTCCGGCGCCAAGCCAGACGACATCGGGTGCAAGATGGTCTATGAGCGGTTCTATATCCATGTCCTCGATATAGGCATGAAGGATATGCCTGCCAAGGATTAGAACTTCTTCAGAGGTATCCATGAGTCCTCCTTTTTGCCATAAGTCTGGTCATTCATTGAGAGAGCAATCGTGCTCTATTCTAAAAGTGTATACTAAGGTATACTACCTAAGTACTTTTTCTCTTTATATACTATAAATGGAAAACTAGGCTTTGTCTACAAATTATATGTTTTGTATGACTAAAAAGTTTTAGTACTTATCAAAAAATCAATTGGAGGAGTGATTTTTTACGATAAGTCAAGTGGGGGGACGGAGGATGCGGCAATAAAAAAAGATGATCTCTGGAAGTGGATCATCTTTTTTTATTGTATTGATTGTATGAACTGCAGGAAAAAACCGCCCTGGCCTGGGCGGTTTCAATGTTTCAATTATTTTGCAGCTGCTGCATCATCAATGACAGCGGTGCAGTGCGGGCAGCGGGTAGCATCGTCAGCGATAGCTTCGCGGCAGAACGGGCACTTGCGGACTTCCTTGGCCGGAGCCTTCGGGAAGAAGTGATTCATCTGCTTGATGATGAGGAAAATAACGAATGCAACGATCAGGAAGTCAATGACGGAATTAATGAATTCGCCATAAGCGATGACCGGAACGCCAAGTTCCTTTGCTTCTGCTGCGGTGGAAACCGGAATCGAGCTCAGCGGGATGAAGAGATTGGAGAAATCAATCCCTCCCAGAAGATAGCCGATTGGCGGCATAATCACGTTTGTCACCAAGGACGAAACGATTTTCCCGAAAGCGGCACCAATAACAACGCCGACAGCCATATCGACTACATTGCCGCGGAGTGCGAACTCCTTAAATTCTTTGAGCATACCCATGAGGGAAACATCTCCTTTCACTCTTCTAGAGCGTATTGATATTGTTAAATTTATTGTAGCATACTTTTTTACAACATAGTAATAGAAAAATTGAAAAAATTCGAACAAGTTTTTAGTTATTTTTATGAAGTACAATAAAAAACGCATAAGTTGACAAATTTTCAACACGAAAGTTATTATTTATTAGAAAATAATGTGAATGAGGGAGGAGGGCAATGGATAAATCAGGATAAGATGTCTTGTAAAACCGCCTCAAAAGGTTGAAACGATTTATTGTAACTTATGAATCACGCAATCCATAAATGCATATCCATAAAAATGCATCAATTCATATTGAACACTAAATATTATTTTCATATATATTATTTATTAAAATGGAAATTAATACCAATTTATCACAGGCTATTGAATTTAGCGTTTTGAGTGGGTAAAATGTGAACATAAGCCGTGCACAAGAGGAGTGAAAGATCAACCGGTGCACAGCAGGCCGTCCGGAGGAATGGACGGCTCTGCCTTTTGTTGATCACGAGGGAGGACTCTATGAAACATATACGCAAAGTATTGGTAGCAAACAGAGGCGAAATCGCCATTCGAGCGTTCCGAGCCTGCAGGGAACTTGGCATCCGCACGGTAGCCATTTATTCCAAGGAAGATATTCTGTCCCTGCACAGAAACCGCGCTGATGAAGCATACCTGGTAGGCGCTGGCGATAAGCCGGTCGATGCTTACCTGGATATTGAAGATATCATCCGTATCTGCAAGGAACACAATGTAGATGCTGTCCATCCGGGCTACGGCTTCCTTGCTGAAAATGCGAAACTGGCTCAGCGCTGCGAAGAAGAAGGCATTACATTCATCGGACCGCACGTAGAACACCTCATCATGTTCGGCGACAAGGTCAATGCCCGCATCCAGGCTGAAAAAGCAGGCATCCCGATGATTCCGGGTACCAAGGGCGCTGTCCATGATTTCTCTGAAGTCAAGGAATTTGCTGAGAAGTACGGTCTGCCTGTCATGATCAAAGCTGTCAATGGCGGCGGCGGACGCGGCATGCGTAATGTCGACAGGATGGAAGATCTGGAAGAAGCGTACAACCGCGCTCGTTCCGAAGCGAAGATGGCATTTGGTGATGATGAAGTCTATGTAGAAAAATGCATCATGAACCCGAAGCACATCGAAGTCCAGATTCTTGGTGATGAACACGGCCATGTCGTTCATCTTTTCGAAAGAGACTGCTCCATCCAGCGCCGTCATCAGAAGGTCATTGAAATGGCTCCTGCATGGTCTCTTCCGCAGAGCCTGCGCGACAAGATCAATGAAGCAGCTGTCAAACTGATGAAGAATGTCAATTATGTCAATGCAGGCACTGTTGAATTCCTCGTCGACCAGGATGAAAAGCATTTCTACTTCATCGAAGTCAATCCGCGTGTACAGGTAGAACATACCGTCACTGAAATGATCACGGACGTCGATATCGTAAAGACACAGATCCTGATTGCAGAAGGCTACTCTCTGGAAAGTCCGGAAATCGGCATCGGCAAGCAGAGTGAAATCTGGTTCAAGGGCGTTGCCATCCAGTGTCGTATTACGACCGAAGATCCGCAGAACAACTTCATGCCGGACACAGGCAAGATCATTGCATACCGTTCCGGCGGCGGCCCGGGCATCCGTCTCGATGCCGGCACCGCATATACAGGCGCAGTCATTACGCCGTATTATGATTCCCTCCTCGTAAAAGTCACCGCGCATTCCCTCCATGCAAAGGACACGATTCACAAAATGCTCCGCTGCCTGGATGAATTCCGCATTTCAGGCGTCAAGACAAATATTTACTTCCTGCAGAATATGCTCCGTACCCGCGATTTCCAGGAAGGTCTCTGCGACGTCAACTACATCGACAGAAACCCATGGCTGCTGCAGGAACCGGATACCGTTTCCGACAGAGGCACAAGACTTCTGACCTACATCGGCGATATCACGGTCAATGGCTATGCAGGCGCAGGCCATCAGGACAAACCGGACTTCGCTCCTGTTCCGGTGCTCGATGCTTCTCATGAAACTGCACCGAAGGGCACCCGCCAGCTCCTTGATGAACTGGGACCGGAAAAATTCGCTAAATGGGTCATGGACCGCAAGGAAGTCATGTTCATGGATACCACCTACAGAGATGCGCACCAGTCTCTGCTCGCTACCCGCGTAAGAACGCATGATATCATGAACGCCATCCATTACACCGCTGTCCATGTACCGCAGCTTTTCTCCTTTGAAAACTGGGGCGGCGCTACATTCGACGTAGCTTACCGTTTCCTCGATGAAAGCCCTTGGGACAGACTGCGCCAGATGAGAGAAGCAGCTCCGAACATTCTCTTCCAGATGCTGATACGCGGCGCCAACACGGTCGGATATACGAACTATCCGGAAAATGTTGTCCGTCACTTCATCGACCAGGCTGCTGATGCAGGCGTCGACGTATTCCGCGTATTCGACTGCCTGAACCAACTGAACCACATGACCGTCTCCATCGATGAAGTCAGAAAGAAAGGCAAGCTCGCAGAAGCATGCTTCTGCTACACCGGCGATATCATGGATCCGAACCGTCAGAAGTACTCCCTGAAGTACTATACGGATCTCGCCAAGGAAATGGAAAAAGCCGGCGCAAACATCATTGCTATCAAAGATATGGCAGGCCTCCTCAAACCGGAAGCTTCTTATGCCCTGATTTCCGCACTGAAGGATGCAGTAGACCTTCCGATCCACCTCCACAGCCATGAAGGCGGCGGATGCACGCTCTACTCTTATGCAAAGGCCGTCGATGCCGGCGTAGATATCGTCGACGTCGCAACAGGCGCTCTTTCCGGCGGCACAAGCCAGCCGTCCATGACATCCATGTACTATGCGCTGCAGGATAACCCGCGCCAGCCGCACCTGGATATCGATGCACTCGAAACCATCGATCGTTACTGGCAGGGAGTACGCCCGTACTATGCAGGCGTCGATTCCAAGATGTGCAGCCCGAACACCACACTCTACCAGCATGAAATGCCTGGCGGACAGTTCAGCAACCTGCGCCAGCAGGCAACCGCTGTAGGCCTCGGCGAACGCTGGCCGGAAGTCTGCCGCATGTATGCAAGAGTCAACATGCTCTTCGGCGATATCATCAAAGTTACACCGTCCTCCAAAGTTGTCGGCGATATGACACTCTTCATGGTTCAGAACAACCTGACCGAAGAAGACATCTATGAAAAGGGCGCAGCACTCGATTTCCCGCAGTCCGTTGTTGATTTCTTCGACGGCAAGCTCGGCATTCCGTACGGCGGATTCCCGGAAAAACTCCAGAACATCATCCTTCGCAGAGCCAAACCGCACCTTGAAAGCCATCCGGCTGATGTAGACTTCGAAAAAGTCAAATTCGAAATGAAGGAAAAACGCCTCCCGACCAGGGAAGAAGACGTATCCTCCTACTGCATCTACCCGAAAGTATTCTCCGACTACATGGAACGTTACCATAAGTACGGCGACCTCTCCATCCTCGACACACCGACATTCTTCTTCGGCATGAAACCGGGCGAAGAAATCTGCGTCAACGTCGAAGAAGGCAAGATGCTGCTCCTCCGTCTGAACAACATCACAAAACCGGACGCAGAAGGCAACCGCGAGCTCCAGTTCGAACTGAACGGCATGCCGCGCGAAATCAAGATCCACGACAAGCACGTCGCAGAAGCAAGCGCTTCCTCCCAGAAAGCCGATAAGGATGTTCCAGGCGAAGTAGGCGCAACCCTCTCCGGCTCCGTCGTCAAACTCCTCGTTGAAAAAGGCGCCTCCGTCAAGAAAGGCGACCCGATCGTTGTTACCGAAGCCATGAAGATGGAAACCACCATCACCGCTCCGATCGACGGCATCATCAGCGAAATCCGTGTCAAAGCAGGCCAGAGAATCGAATCCGGCGATCTGCTCATGATTATTGAATAAGAATAAACATTCAAGTGAAAAGGCTGTGAAATGCAATTACGCATCTCGCAGCCTTTTTGTTATGGCTATAAGTATATAAGAATAAAGGAAGCAATCGCCGTGAAGAATAGAAATGAAAAAGAAAGGTGTGAAGACAGAAGAGTGAACACGGATCCGCATCGCTTATATCTTTTACTATTTATAATGCCAAAAAGGAGGGCATGAGCTCTTTTGAAAGAGGGGATGTCTTTTTATATTTCCTCCATCATTTTTCTTTGGAAATGCCGGTTCAAAGTCAATATAGTATCTTGCGTTTTGACAGTTTGAATGCTAAAATGAGCTAGAACATTTCAAATTGAATTTGTCAAGAGAAAATTAAGCATAAAGATAAATTCAATAGCAAGAAAAAACATTTTTATAAAAGAAAATAATTTAAGCTCATTATTCAAGTTTTCTTGATACTATTTAAGAATCGAAAGGTTGCAATTTTATGTCTTTTATAGTAAAATTTAACTTTGCAACGGTTCTTATTTGTATATAGTAAATAGTCAAGAGTCTTATAGGAGAATAGCAAGGTACATGAATTTCTGTGGCCCTTGCTTATTTTTCCGAATAAGCGCGAATTGAGTGTTTGAAATGAAAGGGTGAGGCGAGGAATGCCCAAAAGCAAGATGTTCAGACCTGTGCAGGTTGGCAAGAAGAAGAGATACACCTATGCCAGATCGCAGGAAGTCCTGAAGATGCCACATTTGCTCGATCTGCAGACAAAGTCCTATGAATGGTTCTGCAGAGAGGGTCTCAAAGATGTATTTGCAGATATTTCCCCGATTGAGGATAGTGCACACAAGTGGGCACTTCATTTCGGCGATTATTATTTAGGTCAGGGCAAATACAATATTGAGCAGTGCAAGGCGAAAGATGTGAACTATTCTGCACCTCTGTACGTCAAGGTCCGTCTGGAAAACAAAGAAACCGGCGAATTGAAGGAACATGATCTGTTCATGGGGGATTTCCCAGTCATGACGGATACGGGCACGTTTATCATCAACGGTGCGGAACGTGTAATCGTCTCCCAGCTCGTCCGTTCCCCGGGCGTCTACTACAAGAAGGAAAGAGATGCCTTTGATAAGGAAATCTATTCCGCACAGCTGATCCCGAACCGCGGTGCCTGGATTGAACTTGAATCGGATCCGTCTGGTTCTCTTTCCGTTCGTATCGACCGCAACCGCAAGATGCCGGTTACTGTCCTGATCCGTGTTCTCGGATACTCCACCAATGAAGAAATCCTTGAATTATTCGATCACGACATCCACATCGAAAAGACGCTGGAAAAAGACAGCACAACGGACAGAAAGTCCGCTCTGATTGAAATTTACCACAAGCTTCGCCCGGGCGAACCGGCAACAGAAGAAAGCGGCGCTACACTGCTGCACAATTTCTTCTTTGACCCGCGTCGCTATGATCTGGCTAAGGTTGGCCGTTACAAGCTGAACAAGAAGCTGTCCTGGAGAAACCGTCTCCTCGGCCACAAGACTGAAGGCCCGATCGTCAACATGGAAACCGGCGAAGTCGTCATTGAAGCAAACAGCATCATTGATGATGAAGCTATCGCAAAAATTGAAGAAAGCGGAGTATTCAACGGCAACGGCCAGGTTGAAATCATGACCCAGAAGGATGACGGAACACCGGTCAAGGTGATCTGCTCTTCCGGCAACCGTGAAGATAACTTCCGTACACTGGAAAACTGCGACATCATCGCATGCATCGATTACCTGCTGAACATGATGCAGGGCTATGGCAAGAGCGATGATATCGACCATCTCGGCAACCGCCGCGTACGCTGCGTAGGCGAACTGCTGCAGAACCAGTTCCGCATCGGCCTGACCCGTATGGAAAGAGTCGTTCGTGAAAGAATGACCACCCAGGATCAGGACAAGATGACCCCGCAGGCTCTTGTCAACATCCGTCCTGTTGTTGCAGCTATCAAGGAATTCTTCGGAAGTTCCCAGCTGTCCCAGTTCATGGACCAGACTAACCCGCTGGCAGAACTGACTCATAAACGCCGTCTGTCCGCATTGGGACCTGGCGGTCTGTCCCGTGAACGCGCAGGGTTCGAAGTCCGCGACGTTCATTATTCCCACTATGGACGCATGTGCCCGGTAGAAACGCCTGAAGGCCCGAACATCGGTCTGATTTCCTCGCTGTCCAACTACGGGATCATCAATAAATACGGCCTGATCGAAACGCCGTACCGTCAGATCGTTGATGGAAAGGTTACGAACGAATGCAAGTACGTAACCGCTGATATCGAAGAAGACAAGATCATCGCGCAGGCCAGTGAACCGCTGGATGCAGAAGGTTATTTCGTTCATAAGAACGTAGCCAGCCGCCGCGGCGCTGACGTGCTCGAAGCTGAACCAGACGAAGTCGACTTGATGGACGTATCCCCGAAACAGGTCGTTTCCATCGGCACATCCCTGATTCCATTCCTCGAACATGATGATACGAACCGCGCACTGATGGGTGCTAACATGCAGCGTCAGGCAGTTCCGCTGCTCCGTCCGGAAGCTCCGCTCGTCGGAACCGGTATGGAATGGGTAGCCGGCCAGGACTCCGGTGTCTGCATCCTCGCCAAGAGAGGCGGCACTGTTGAAAGAGTCACCGGTCGTCAGATCATTGTCCGCGCTGACAATGGCGAGCTCGATACCTACGATCTCATTAAATTCATGCGTTCCAACCAGTCCACCTGCATCAACCAGCGTCCGGTAGTATTCAAGGGCGACCGTGTTGAAGTCGGTTCCACACTGGCTGACGGCATGGCAACAGACGGCGGCGAACTGGCCCTCGGCCACAACGTGCTCGTTGCGTTCGTATCCTGGGAAGGGTACAACCACGAAGACGCCGTTCTGATCTCCGAACGTCTCTGCAAGGACGATCTCTACACCTCCATCCATATTGAAGAATACGAATGCGATGCAAGAGACACCAAGCTGGGCGCAGAAGAAATTACCCGCCAGCTGTCTTCTGTTTCTGAAGACGCTGTCAAATACCTCGACGAAAACGGCATCATCATGATCGGTGCTGATGTTCGTCCTGGCGATATTCTGGTCGGCAAGGTCACCCCGAAGGGCGAAACCGAACTGACTCCTGAAGAAAGACTCCTCCGCGCTATTTTCGGCGACAAGGAAAGAGAAGTCCGCGATACATCCCTGCGTGTTCCGCATGGTGAATTCGGCAAGGTTGTCGATGTCAAAGTCTTCACCCGTGAAAACGGCGATGAACTGGCTCCTGGCGTCAACAAGCTCGTCCGCGTATACATTGCTCAGAAACGTAAGATCCGTGAAGGCGACAAGATGGCCGGCCGTCACGGCAACAAGTGCGTATGCTCCAGAATTCTTCCAGTCGAAGATATGCCGTTCACACCAGACGGTCGTCCTGTCGACCTGGTTCTGAACCCGCTAGGCGTACCATCCCGAATGAACATCGGACAGATTCTGGAAATCCACCTGTCCTGGGCCTGCCACATGCTCGGCGAAGAAATTCACGAAGCACTGAAGGATCCGGCTCAGTACAAGATCATGGAACAGCGTCTGCGCGACTGCGGATATGATTTCGATCAGTATGGCATGCCTGAACCGACCGAATCCGGTATCCATATCGCAACCCCGGTATTCGACGGCTGCCGCGATGAAGACCTCGCAGCAACACTGAAAGCAGCTGGCCTGCCGGCTAATGCAAAGACTGATCTTTATGACGGCCGTACCGGTGAAAAACTGGACAACCAGGTCACCATCGGCTGGAAATACATGCTGAAGCTCCATCACCTCGTTGATGACAAGATTCATGCTCGTTCCACTGGTCCATACTCCCTCGTTACCCAGCAGCCACTGGGCGGCAAGGCTCAGTTCGGCGGCCAGCGCTTCGGCGAAATGGAAGTCTGGGCACTCGAAGCTTACGGCGCAGCTTACACACTGCAGGAAATCCTGACCGTCAAGTCCGATGATGTCATCGGCCGTGTCAAGGCATATGAAAAGATCTTCAAGGGCGAAAACATCCCGAGCCCGGGCGTTCCGGAATCCTTCAAGGTTCTCATGAAAGAACTTCAGTCCATCGGCCTGGATGTCCGCATCCTGAACGAAAATGGCGACGAAGTCGTTCTGAAGGAACTCGACGAAGAAGATATGGAACAGGGTTACGGCGGCGGAGAACGCTGGCACAGAGATGAAGTCAAGGAAGCTATGGAAGGCGACACTGCTGTCACCGAATCCAGAAATGCCATGGAATCTTACATGACGGGCGCTCCGGCTGAATCCCTCCATGATGATGTAGCATCCTTCAACGATGCCCTTGAAGCTGAAGTCACAGCTCCCGCTTATGAAGAAGCAGGATTTAATGAAGAAGAACTCAATGGCGATTCCGGTCACGACGATGACCGTGACGAATAAGTCCGGAAAGGAGCGGTACACAATTGTTAGATGTAAACGAATTTGATTCCATGAAAATCGGCATCGCTTCTCCGGAAAAGATCCTCGAATGGTCCCACGGCGAAGTAACGAAACCGGAAACGATTAACTACAGAACCCTGAAGGCTGAAACCGATGGTCTCTTCTGCGAGAAAATTTTCGGACCGACAAAGGATTGGGAATGCAAATGCGGCAAATATAAGAAGATGCGTTATAAAGGCACCATCTGCGACAAGTGCGGTGTCGAAGTAACGAGCTCCAAGGTTCGCCGTGAAAGAATGGGCCACATTGCCCTGGCATGCCCCGTTTCTCATATCTGGTATTTCAAGGGTACCCCGTCCCGTATCGGATTGATCCTTGAAATCGCTCCGCGTCAGCTGGAAAGAGTTCTCTATTTCGCAGCTTACATCGTCCTGGATCCGGGAGACACCAACCTCTCCAAGAAACAGGTCCTGAACGAAACTGAATACCAGACTGCCGTTGCTACTTACGGCAAAGGCTCCTTCAAGGCTCAGATGGGCGCTGAAGCTATCCAGTACCTTCTGAAGGAACTGGATCTGCCGGCTCTCGAAAAAGCCCTGAAGAAGGAAATCGAAGAAGGCAGCGGCCAGCGCAAGGTAAAATGCATCCGCCGTCTGGAAGAAGTCGAAGCATTCCTTCATTCCGGCAACAAGCCTGAATGGATGATCCTGACCGTTCTTCCGGTCATTCCTCCGGATCTGCGCCCGATGGTTCAGCTCGATGGCGGCCGTTTCGCTACCTCCGACCTGAATGATCTCTACCGCAGAGTCATCAACAGAAACAACCGTCTGAAGAGACTTCTGGAACTCGGTGCTCCGGAAATCATCATCAGAAACGAAAAGCGTATGCTGCAGGAAGCAGTCGATGCGCTGATCGATAACGGCCGCCGCGGCAGAGCCGTATCCGGCCCGGGAAACAGACCGCTGAAATCCCTCTCCGATATGCTGAAGGGCAAACAGGGCCGTTTCCGTCAGAACCTGCTTGGTAAACGTGTCGACTATTCCGGTCGTTCCGTTATCGTCGTAGGTCCTGAACTGAAAATGTACCAGTGCGGTCTGCCGAAGGAAATGGCAATCGAACTCTTCAAGCCGTTCATCATGCATGAACTGATCAAGAGAGGCATCGTCATCAACCTGAAAGCTGCCCGCAAGAAAGTCGACAAGCTCGCTCCTGAAGTCTGGGATGTCCTTGGCGACGTTATCAAGGAACACCCGGTTCTCCTGAACCGCGCTCCTACACTTCACAGACTCGGTATCCAGGCATTTGAACCGATCCTCTGGGAAGGCCGTGCAATCAAACTGCATCCGCTCGTATGTCCGGGCTACAACGCCGACTTCGACGGTGACCAGATGGCATGCCATCTGCCGCTGTCCGTAGAAGCGCAGGCCGAAGCAAGAACGCTGATGCTTTCCATCAATAACATCCTTTCGACAAAAGACGGCAAGCCGGTTGCTATTCCTTCTCAGGATATGATCCTCGGATCCTATTACCTGACCATCGTGGAAACAGCAGCTGACAACAAAGTCGACTTCACGCCGGAAGAAAAAGCTGCTCATCCGGATGCTTCCTTCGATCCTGCCAAGGAATGGAAGAAGGCTGAAGATGAGATGGATACCTCCCATCTGCATGCTTACACTGGTTATGACGAAGTCATGCTGGCTTATGCACTGCACGAAATCCGTATCCATGATTTCATCAAAGTTCACATCCCGAAGGAAGACCGTCCGGACGGATTCAACGATGATGATTCCGATCTTGTCATTTCTACCCCGGGCCGCCTGATTTTCAACTATGCGATCCCGAGAGAACTCCGTTATTTCTACAAGCGTCATGAAAAGAGAGTCGACGAAAACGGCAATGTCACCGAAGTTGTCAACAACGGCCTCGGCGTCACCATCGGCAAGAAGCAGATGGGCAAGCTCGTCAACGACTGCTTCAAGAAGCTCGGCTTCAAGGCAACCGGCGATCTGCTTGACTCCGTCAAGTCCCTCGGCTTCCATTACGCTCTCGTATCCGGTATTTCCATCGGCATCTACGACGTAGCCGTTCCGCCTGAAAAGGATGGAATCCTCGAAGACGGCGATGAAAAGGTAGAACAGATCAAGAGATACTTCAGACGCGGCCTCATGACCGACGACGAAAGATACAGAAGAGTCGTCGAAATCTGGAGTGCAAAGACCGACGAAGTCGGCGCTGCTATGAAGAGCTCCATGAGAAAGTTCAACCCGCTGACCATGATGGCACAGTCCGGCGCCCGTGGTAACGACAACCAGATCAGACAGCTGGCCGGCATGCGCGGCCTGATCGCCGATACATCCGGTAAGACCGTTGAACTGCCAGTTAAGGCAAACTTCCGTGAAGGTCTGACCGTACTGGATTACTTCACATCTTCCCACGGCGCCCGCAAGGGTCTGGCCGATACCGCACTGCGTACAGCAGACTCCGGTTACTTGACCCGCCGTCTCGTCGATGTCTCCCAGGACGTCATCGTCCGCGAAGAAGACTGCGACGTACAGGTACTGAACTTCGACCGTGAAGAAGGCATCCTTGCATCCCGTCCGGATGTAAAGAACACCATTCTCGGCCTGAAACCGACACTCCTCGGATCCGTACTCGATGAAGACATCATCGACCGCAGAAGCGGTGAAATCCTCCTCGTCAAGGGCAAGACCCTCGATGCTGACGATGTCACCCTCCTGAACCGCCATCTGGTTGAATCCGTCACTGTCGTTATTCCAAGCGCTGATGCTGAACCGGAAACGAAGACATTCGACCTCGGCACCGCTGAAGCTGTCAAGGAATATGATTACGCTATGCGTCATCACCTGACCGTTCATTTCGCAGGCAAGGCTCTTGAAGAAGACGCTCTTGACCGCAGCGGAAATGTTGTTCTTACAGCAGGCACCGTCATTGATGCTGATGCTGCTGAAAAGATTCTGGCCGCTGACGTTCCGGTCATCCGTGTACGCATGGATGAATGCGAAGGCGTCGAAGTCATGAAGATCGAAGAAAACAACCGCCTGATCGAATCTCTGGCAGACCGCATCTCCGGACGCTGCCCGCTGGAAGATGTCGTGAACCCGCAGACTGGCGAAATCATCGCTAAGAAGAATGTGGAAATCACTGACGAACAGGCTTCTGAAATTGAAAAGTACTATGACAGACTGAAGATCCGCTCTATGCTGACCTGCCACTCTGCACACGGCGTCTGCGCTAAGTGCTACGGCAGAAACCTGGCAACAGGCCGTCACGTAGAAATCGGCGAAGCTGTCGGCATCATTGCCGCTCAGTCCATCGGCGAACCAGGTACACAGCTGACCATGCGTACATTCCATACCGGCGGCGTTGCTTCCGCAGAAGATATTACACAGGGTCTTCCACGTGTCGAAGAATTGTTCGAAGCACGTAAGCCGAAGGGCAATGCTATCATCTCCAAGATCAGCGGTACTGTATCCATTACAAGTGCTGAAGATAACCCGAACGTCAAGATTATCACGATCTCCAACGATGAACAGTCCGAAAGCGAAAAGATCCCGGTTGCCAAGAAGATCATTGTCCAGGATGGACAGCACATCGAAGCTGGCACACGTCTTTTCGAAGGCAACATCAACCCGCACGATATCCTCGAAGTACTGGGTGTCCAGGCTACTCAGGATTACATCGTCAACGAAGTCCAGAAGGTTTACCGCAGCCAGGGCGTTGAAATCAACGATAAGCACATCGAAGTCATCGCTCACCAGATGCTCCGTAAGATCAAGATCATCGAACCGGGCGATTCTGGCTGGCTCCCGGGCGAAGTCGTCGACATTGTCGCATACCGCGGCATGAACGGACGTCTGGAAGACGAAGGAAAGAAACCGTCCCAGGGCATCAACCTGCTCCTCGGCACGACAAAGGCAGCTCTTGCTACCGACTCCTTCCTCTCCGCCGCATCCTTCCAGGAAACGACCCGCGTTCTTACCGAAGCCGCTATCAAGGGCAAGGAAGATCCACTCCTCGGTCTGAAGGAAAACGTCATCATCGGCAAGCTGATTCCTGCCGGTACAGGCATGTCCCGTTACCGCAAGCTGAAAGTCGTTCACAATGCTGAACCTCCGGCTCCTGCAGAAAAAGCTGAATAATAATGACGCAAATACCGCAGCGCAAAAGGCTGCGGTATTTTTATTGCGGAAGAGGCGCCGGATTTATTTCCTGCGGGAATCTTTTTCACTTGAACAATCTCCCGTATTTCTCTAAAATAGAGAGAAAGGCTGTAATTGTATTGATAAAGGAGCCATTATGCTGCGTAAATATATAATCCGTCTGGCTCTTTCTGCTGCGCTTGTCTTAGGGGGCGCGGCCGGAGCCAGGGCGGATGATCTTGTGATTGACGGGCTGGGAAAGATTCCTCTGGGGAATGCGGTTACTGTACAGAACGGCAACGGGACTGACATCCAGAATTTCCTGAAGAAGGGCGCTGAAAGAAAAGGATATGGCAAGACGTCCAATGCTGCCATGTGGACGCTCATGACGGTGCCTCCGGGAATGAATGTGTATCCGGAGAAGCCTCCGTACCCGTATGAAAGCATGGAGCTTTACCAGCTCCGGAAGCGGGATGTCCGCGGCGTCTATACGGCAATCGTCGTCGTCCTTTCCGGAACGCCTGAGGTATTTTTCCATGAAGGAAACCGGAGAGCTGAGAAATTCTGGAGTGATGCCTTCCGCGAAGATGCCAAGCGTCCTTCGACACTCTTTGGTATGCCTAAGATCCAGCTGAAGGAATTCCAGAATGTCGTCGATGAAGTGTTGAAGGACAAGAAGGGCGGAGCCAACAAGGTGAAGGTCCTGACTGTCAGCCCGTGGCGCGCTTACAAGCAGGAAGACGGGGAGTACCGCTGGGGACAGGATGCCAAGATCATCATGACGATGCCAAACGGCCTTTCCTTCCCGCTGTGGGTGGAAAGCTCTGTTTTCAAGCAGGGAAACAAGTACTACCTCGTTATTATCAACGGAAGCCATGTAGCGGCTGATCAGCTCGGCGATCCGCTTCTCTATGGGTTCTACCGGATGGAAAGGAGCAGCCAATGAAATGGAAGACAGCGGCCCTGGCCGCGCTTTTGACAATCGCAGCTTCCACAGGCGCCATGGCGTATGATATGAATACGCTGGCGGAAAAGACGCTGCCGAAGAGCTTCAAGTACATGGCCATTCCGGGTGAGCAGACCATGGAATTCAATGGCGCTGAAGTTCCTTACAAGATGGGGCAGCTGCAGATTACGCTGAAAAGAAGCCAGAAGTTCTACTCCGGCTATATCATCCGCACGACGCTTCCTCCTGAAGTGGCTGATGCCATGCATCCGTATTTCAGGCTGAATCCGACTGTAACGGAATGGAGGGGGCTTGCTCAGCTCAACCGCGCTCTCATGAACCCGTCCTCGCAGCTCAGGAAGGGAATCGACAAGACGCTTCTGAACCTTGCCGTCAATGCACTCGGGCAGGTCGCAAAGGAAGATGTCAAAGTCGAGATTTCGGACATTGAACCGTTCCGCCGCCTGGATGCCGGCGAAGCGTACGTGTATACGGCAGGCGGCCGTATCGTTTATGATGCGCAGGGGCTTTTGATGCCGATGTATGCGCGTTCCTATTTCTTCCTGGGTGAAAACGGACTTGAAGTCATGATGCTTCTTGCTCCGGATGAAGGCAAGGACATCCTTGTCTATGCCATCGATGATCTGGCCAAGGCAGCCGCTAAGGAAGATCTTCTTGGCGCAGGCGGCTACGCGGATATCAGTGTCATCCTCGGCCGTCAGGAAATGGGTCTTGAAAAGGATTTCGAAGCAGGGGAAAGTGAAGCTGACGAACAGAAGGAACAGGAGCAGATCACACAGAAAGCACAATAAGAAGGACGGAGGCCGTATCGGCTTCCGCCTTTTTTGACCATTTTTGACTATTCCAATTTGGTAAAAAACAGGCTGTTTCCTATGCCTATTTTGTGGAGCAGGTTTTGTTTTTGTGGTAAGATAGGATTGTGATTTTCGGAATTGACGCATTGTCCGTCGCCGCAATATTTTGCGGATTTATTGGAAGGAGTGTTGAACTTTGTCTGCTATCAGACGTTTATATGTACGCAAGAAAGAAGGATTCCGCCAGGGTGAGGAAAGCCTCACTTCCCAGCTGAATGAAGTACTGGGAAACCGCCTTGCGGAAACCGCTGTGTACCACCGCTACGATGTGGACGGGCTGACTGAAGAGGATTATGAAAAGGCTGTCGCAACTGTCTTCTCTGAACCTCCGGTCGATTCCGTAGAGGAAGCGCTTCCGAAGGGAGACCTTGTCATCGGCGTAGAATTCCTGCCAGGCCAGTATGACCAGAGAGCAGATTCCGCTGAACAGTGCCTTGCCATCGTTACCGGCAAAGACTGCGCACGCGTACGCTGCGCGCTCGTTTATACATTCAATGGCGATTTCATTGAAGGCGACCGTGAAAAGATCGTGAAGTTCCTCGTGAACCCGGTCGAATCCAGGGAAGCAAGCCTTGAACCAGCCAAGACGCTCGATCTGCCGATTGAAGATCCGAAACCGGTTCCTACCGTTGAAGGGCTGACAGGCCTCGACGACAAGGGCCTTGACGAACTCATCGCATCCATGGGACTTGCCATGAGCCATGACGATCTCGTCATGATCCGTGACTACTTCCGTGATGAAGAAAAGAGAGATCCGACTGTCACTGAAATCCGCGTACTCGATACGTACTGGTCCGATCACTGCCGTCATACGACATTCTCCACAAGCCTGACCGATATCGGCGTGGAAGAAGGCAAATTCACGGCTCCGATCGAACGCGCTCTTGATGAATATAAAGAAACACGCATCACCATTTACGGCAAGGACACCAAGCGTCCTGTCACACTGATGGATATGGCAACGGCTGCTGTCAAAGCGCTCCGCAAGGAAGGCAAGCTGGAAAACCTCGATCAGTCCGAGGAAATCAATGCATGCACCATCAAAGTGAAAATCGAGACAGAAGCAGGAATCGAAGACTGGCTGCTCCTCTTCAAGAATGAAACGCACAACCATCCGACCGAAATCGAACCATTCGGCGGCGCAGCTACCTGCCTTGGCGGCTGTATCCGCGATCCGCTTTCCGGCCGTTCCTATGTATATCAGGCTATGAGAGTCACCGGCGCAGGCGACCCGAGAGCTCCTCTTTCCGATACACTGCCAGGCAAGCTCCCGCAGAGGAAGATTACTCTGGAAGCTGCCAAGGGCTACAGCTCTTACGGCAATCAGATCGGCCTTGCTACCGGACAGGTCCAGGAATACTACCATCCGGGATTCATTGCCAAGAGAATGGAAATCGGCGCTGTTGTTGCAGCAGCTCCGGAAGACCATGTCATCCGTCTCCGTCCGGAGCCGGGCGATGTCGTTATCCTTGTCGGCGGCCGTACGGGCCGTGACGGCATGGGCGGCGCTACCGGTTCTTCAAAGGAACTCAATACCGAATCCATTGAAACCTGCGGCGCAGAAGTACAGAAGGGCAATCCTCTGACTGAAAAAAAGATCCAGTGCCTCTTCAGACGCGGCGAAGTTACGCGCCTCATCAAACGCTGCAACGATTTCGGCGCAGGCGGCGTATCCGTCGCTGTAGGCGAACTGACTGACGGCCTTGATATCGATCTCGACAAGGTACCGAAGAAGTATGAAGGCCTTGACGGAACAGAGCTTGCTATTTCCGAATCCCAGGAAAGAATGGCTGTCGTCGTCAGAAGCGAAGACGCTGAGCAGTTCATCAAGTTCGCAGCAGAAGAAAATCTCGAAGCTACCATTATTGCTGATGTCACCGATACGAAGAGACTTGTCATGAAGTGGAGAGGCGATACGATCGTCGACATTTCCAGAGCCTTCCTCGATACGAACGGCGCTCAGCAGATCAAAGAAGCTTATATCAAGAAACCGGCAGACGAAGGCTTCTTCGGCGTGCCGCAGATCAAATCCATCAGGGAAACCTGGCTTGAAGGCATGAAGGACCTCAACAACTGCTCGCAGCAGGGCCTTTCTGAACGTTTTGACTCCACTGTCGGAGCTGCTACCGTCCTGATGCCGTTTGGCGGCAAGTACCAGAAGACACCGACCGACGGCATGGTTGCCAAGTTCCCGGTCAGAAAGGGTGAAACCGATGCAGCAAGCTTCATGGCGCACGGCTTCGATCCCGATCTTGCTACATGGAGCCCGTTCCATGGTGCTGTCTATGCAGTCCTCCTTTCCGTCGCACGCCTTGTATCCATGGGTGCTGACTGGAGACAGGCATACCTCACGCTGCAGGAATATTTCGAAAAACTGACGGACAAGAACAGCTGGGGCAAGCCGGCTGCCGCTCTCCTGGGCGCATTCCATGCCCAGATGGCTCTTGGTCTTGGCGCTATCGGCGGCAAGGACTCCATGAGCGGTACCTTCAATGACCTCCACGTTCCTCCGACACTCGTATCCTTCGCTATCGCTCCGGGCAAAGCTTCTGAAGCTGTCAGCCAGGAACTGAAGAAGGAAGGGGACACGCTGATTCTCTTCGGCCAGCCGAAGGATGCTGAAGGCATGCCTCTCCTCGACGTATTCAAGGCTCATGCTGATTTCCTCTATGAAGAAGTCAGGAAGGGCCATATCGCTGCCATGAAGGCTGTCGATCACGGCGGAGTCGCTGTGACGATTGCAAAGATGGCATTCGGCAACCGCCTCGGCGTGACCTTTGACAGCAAGCTGCCGCTTCCGAAGTATTTCGCAAACTTCTACGGCGCTATCGTTGTCGAAACGACACCGGAACTGGCTGCTGAATATGCAAAACAGCCGCACACGAAGATCCTCGGTACCGTCGGCGGAGATTCCATGAAGCTTCTGGGCGAGGAAGTCACACTGGACGAACTCCTCAAGGCTTACGAAGGCACACTGGACCCGATCTTCCCAAGACGCGCTGAAAATATCGATAAGGCAGATCCTGTCATTGAAGAAACAAAGGAAATCCCGGATTTCTACGTACATACCAATGTAGCAAGACCGAGAGTCTTCATCCCGACCATGCCTGGCAATAACTGCGAAGTCGACAGCGCAAGAGCTTTCGAAAGAGCAGGCGCTGTTTCCGATATTTTCATCTTCAGGAACAGGGATTCCGCTGAACTCAAGGCTTCTGTCGATGAAATGGCAGAACGCATCAGCCATGCGCAGATTGTTATGTTCCCGGGCGGCTTCTCTGCCGGCGACGAACCGGACGGCAGCGGCAAGTTCATTGCTGCCGTATTCCGCAACGAAAAGCTCAAGGAAGCCATGGAGCAGCTCCTCCACACCCGTGACGGACTGGCTCTTGGCATCTGCAACGGCTTCCAGGCTCTGATCAAGCTGGGACTCGTTCCTTACGGTGAATTCAAGCCGCTGACAGATACAGCACCGACACTGACATTCAACACGATCGGACGCCACCTGTCCCGTTTCGTAACGACCAAGGTCGTTTCCACCAAGTCCCCGTGGCTTTCTCTCTGCAAGCCGGGCGACCTCTACAGCATCGCTATCAGCCACGGCGAAGGCCGCTTCATCGCATCCGATGAACAGATCAAGGCTCTTGCCGCTAACGGCCAGATTGCTACCCAGTACACGGACCTTGAGGGAAATCCGACTTACGACAGCAGCTTCAACCCGAACGGTTCCTCCTGGGCCGTCGAAGGCATCACCAGCCCGGATGGAAGAGTCCTGGGCAAGATGGGCCATACAGAAAGAAGCGGCGCCAACATTGCCAAGAACATCTCCGGCAACAAAGCGCAGCCGCTCTTCGAATCCGGCGTGAAGTACTTCAAAGGCTGATTCTTGAAATAGCACTAACTGCATAATAAAAATCCCGAGGGCATGTGCCTTCGGGATTTTTTTATAATGTGTCTCAACCAGCCTTCATCGTTATGGAGAAGGTGATTTTTCCATCCTTGTACGATACGGAAAGGGGAGCCTGCAGCAGGGAGGATAGTTCTCCTGCGATGGAAAGGCCGATACCGTAGCCTGCCTTTTCGCTGTTATGGGATTCATCGTTCCGGTAGAACCTTTCAAAGAAACGGGAGTAGTCGACGCCCTCGCCTTCCTTGTAATCGTTCGTGACGGAGACGGTGACATTCTTCTTCGTGCCCGCTGCCGAGACGGAGATGGTGCCGCCCTTGTCGCAGTACTTGACGGCATTGTCGAGGAAGATATGGATGAGTTCGTTCATGCACTTCCAGTCGCTCATGCCTTTCAGTCCTTCCGGGCAGGAGACGGCGAGTTTCTTGCCGCCGTCTTTTACAAGGAGGTCGAATTCACTGGCCGCCGCGGAAAGGAGTTTCTTCACATCAAGCGGCTCTATCTTGAGCTGCAGGCGGCTCATTTCACTTGCCTTGGAAAGAAGGATGAGGTGATTGATAAGGTTGGAGAGGTGGCGCACCTGTTTTAAGATGCCCTCTGTCCAGTCATTCTTGCCATTCATCATTTCAATCGCTTCTGCATTGACGGAAATGATGGCAAGAGGAGTCTTCAGCTCATGGCTGGCGTTCGTGATGAACCGTTTCTGTGCTTCCAGGTTATGCACGAAGGGCGCGATGGCCTTGTTGGAAAGGAACGCGAAGATAGCGACATAGAGAAGGATGCAGAAGAAGCCGAACCAGATGGAATAGCTGAGGAAGGTATGGAAATCGGCAAAGTCTCTCGTGCAGTCCATGACGACGATGAGCTTGCTGCCGTCAGGATATTCCGTCTTCATGAAACCGTAACGCGCCTTGTTCTTCTGCATGAAGCCGGTCGCAGATGGAGACTGGAGCGCTGTCTTGGAAAAGGCGATGGCCTGGTCCTCAGAGAAGGCGACGATGTTCTTCACATTGACGGAAGTCATCCTGTTCTCCGAATCAAGATGAATGGAAAAGTAACGTGTCTGGTAAGCAAATTCAGGAGTATCTGCCGGGGAATTGGCACCGGGAATCGGGAGCCAGCCGGCAGAGGTGGTATCATTCTCATGAATCCTTGAGGGAAGCGTGCCGCCGTTCTGCGTGATGGCTGTCATCGTATCAATGACGTGCGAGCGCATGGCCGCATAACCAAGCGTATTGATGAGGCCCAGAGCCCCGATCACGATGATGAGGACAGCGACCGTTGCCAGTAGGATGAACTGGCGGCGGAGCCGTTTGATGAGGTTCATGCTAATCCCTCCTTGGCATCAGAGTGAATGAACCGCCTTCCTCTCCATCGATCTGCAGATCCGACATGACGGCAAGGAGCTTGCCGCGGAGGTAGGAAATGTAAATCCATACGACGCTTTCATCGACATCCTCTTCCTTGCTCCAGATTTTGTCGAAAATGAATTTCGTATCCAGACCCTTCAGCGGATTCAGCATGAGGAGCTTCATGAGCTTCGTTTCCTTGCCGGAAAGGCGGATGGAATTATGGCAGGACAGTTCCTGTTCTTCCGAATCAAGGGAAGTGGAGCCTACATTGAGTTTGGATGGCGACATGTCCTGTCCGCGGCGCGTGAGCGAGCGGATGCGGGCGAGGAGCTCGCCGACGGAAAACGGCTTTGTCAGATAGTCATCAGCGCCTGAATCAAGGCCGGAAATGCGGTCGTCGATTTCAGACTTTGCCGTAAGGAGTATGACAGGCGTCACGTCCCCCTTGCTGCGAAGGATTTTCAAAGCTGTCAGGCCGTCCATCACGGGCATCATGATGTCCATGACCATGCAGTCATAATTGTTTTTCATGGAAAGGTCCAGCGCTTCCTGTCCGTTCTCGGCAAGGTCGACTTCATAGCCGCTGTGCTTCAGGATTGTGGTAAGAACGTTGGACATGTCCCTTTCATCTTCTGCAAGAAGAAGTCTCATACAATCACTCCTTTATGAAAGAGGATGCGTCCCAGGCGCGGACAGCCCGCGGACGCACCGCTTAGTGTTCATCACGGATAAGGTTCCTGATCGTCTGCATGGAGAGGTCGCAGGAAGCAAGCTCGTCAGCGCAGCGCTTCAGCTCGCGGACGATCATTTCCGGATTCTTGATATCTTTCTTGTACTTCATCTGATGTTCCAGACTTGCCCAGGAATCCATGGCAATCGTGCGCAGCTGGATTTCTGCAAAGTACTGGCCCGGATTCTGTCCCAGGACGTCCTCAAAGGGCACGTCCATGCGGAGAATCATGTGGAAGCTCCTGTAGCCGTTCGGCTTGGCGCTTTTGATGTAGTCCTTGCCGACGATGACTTTGGCTCCGGGAATGGATTCGATGAATTTGATATTGTCGTAAATGTCATTCAAAAAGCAGCAGACGATGCGGATGCCGATTGCGTCATGGATATCATAGAGCGCAGACTTCGGCACGGGCGGAAGGCCCTTTCTCTGGCATTTCTCCCGCATGCTGTCTTCTGATTTGATGCGGTAGATGAGGTGCTCGTAAGCAGGCTCGCCTGTTTCTTTTTTCTTTGTTTCGTTGTAGTTTTCTGTCTGGGATACGAGGTGCTTGAGGACGGCGGGAAGTACCTCTTTGTGTTTTCCATAAATTGATTCAGCCATGTATGCCTCCTGAAATAGTATATCTTTTATTATATCACGGAATGAGGGCGGTCGAGGAAAACGGCTAATAATTTATAACTTGTTGAAGTTTCCGAAAAGCCGGAAAAATCTAAGAAAAAATGAATGGGAATACGGTTTCTTTATACTATGCGGACTTTTCAAATTTGCGATAATATGGTAAAATTAATTGTATTTCTAGTATAAGCGTATATAAAGACAGGCAGTCCTGCGGATTTGTGCAGGAGCCGTTGTTTTTAGAAGTAGTACCCGAGGGGGAAAAGGAAAGAAATGAAAAGAGAAGATATTCGTAACATTGCCATTATCGCGCATGTCGACCATGGTAAAACGACTCTCGTAGATGCCATGCTGAAGCAGAGCCATATTTTCAGAGACAACCAGAAAGTGGCTGAACGTGTCATGGACTCGAATCCTCTGGAAAGAGAAAGAGGAATCACCATCCTCGCCAAGAACACATCCGTGATGCATGACGGTGTAAAAATCAATATCGTCGACACCCCAGGGCATGCCGATTTCGGCGGCGAAGTAGAACGTATCCTCAACATGGTTGACGGCGTTCTTCTTCTGGTAGACGCACACGAAGGCCCGATGCCGCAGACGAAGTACGTATTGCGCAAGGCCCTTGAACATAAACTGAAACCGATCGTTGTCATCAATAAGATTGACCGTCCGGATCAGCGTATCAGCGATGTAGAAGGCGAAATCCTTGAACTGTTCATGGAACTCGACGCTACTGACGAACAGCTTGATTTCCCGCTCGTTTATGCATCCGCAAGAAGCGGCATTGCAAAACTCCATATGAATGATGAAGGAAAGGATCTCACTCCTCTCTTCGATACCATCCTGAAGTACTGCCCATGCCCGGAAGGCGATGCTGACGGCGGACTGCAGGTCATGGTCACCACCCTTGAAGCTGACGACTACCTCGGCAAAGTCGCTATCGGCCGTATTACCCGCGGTACAGCTAAGCAGGGCATGACCGTTGCCATCACTGACGGTGAAAAGATCCGCACCGACCACATCGGTGCTCTCTTCAACTGGCAGGGAATGAAACGTACACCGGTCACCGAAGCTAAGATGGGCGACATCATTGCTATGGCCGGCTTCAAAGACATCAACATCGGCGAAACCGTTGCTGACGCAGCTAATCCGGAAGCTCTTCCGGCTATCCATATCGACGAACCGACCCTGTCCATGGTATTCCATGTCAACAAGAGTCCGTTCGCAGGCAGAGAAGGCGACTTCGTCACCTCCCGCCACATCCGTGCAAGACTCTACAAGGAAATCGAGACCAACGTGGCTCTCCGCGTAGAAGACACTGATACATCCGACGCATTCAAGGTATCCGGCCGCGGCGAACTTCACCTGTCCGTCCTGATTGAAACCATGCGCCGTGAGGGCTTTGAACTCGAAGTTTCCAAGCCGCAGGTTATTTACAAGGAAATCAACGGCAAGAAGTGCGAACCACTCGAACGTCTGACCATTGAAGTTCCGCAGGAATTCATGGGTGCCGTTATGGAAGGTCTTGGACCGAGAAGAGCAGAAATGATTTCCATGGAAGAAATCGCCGGCTACATGAGAATGGAATTCTCCATTCCGGCCCGCGGCCTCATAGGCTTCAGAAATGAACTGCTGACCACCACCAGAGGCACAGGCATCATGTACCACGTATTCCAGGGCTATGCTCCATACAAGGGCGATATTCCGGAAAGAACAAAGGGTTCCCTCGTCGCATTCGAATCCGGCACGACGACCGCTTACGGCCTGAACTCCGTTCTCGACAGAGGCGAACTCTTCCTTGAACCGGGCGTAGAAGTTTATGAAGGCATGATCGTCGGCGAAAATGCCCGCGACCAGGACATGGACGTCAACCCGTGCAAGAAGAAACATCTGACCAACACCCGTGCATCCGGCTCCGATGATGCCATCAAGCTGCCGCCATGCCGCAAGTTCACTCTGGAAGGCGCTCTCGAATGGATCAACGACGACGAACTCGTCGAAGTGACACCAAAGAGCATCCGCATGAGAAAGATGGTTCTTTCCCGCCAGGCTCGTTATAAGGACGCAAACGTTAAAAAAAGCCAGCAGTAATTGCTGAATGAAATATCCGCGCCATCAAGACGCGGATATTTTTATGTCATTGAGACTTCGGCAGACCTTTGAATGATTGAAATTCATTCCGAATATCTTTTCCGTCTGTTCCAAGAGTGTCAATTTCATGTATAATAAGTTAGGATTTCATAAAGGCCGGACGGACGGCGGAAGGAGAGTGCCATGGAAGAGAAAATCACTGACTCTACAGCGGTGTATTTTCTGAAGCGCATGATCAATCGTTTCAATGACGATAATGTCACAGCGCTGGCGGCAGAAAGTACATACTACTTCATACTGGGACTGATTCCTTTCATGATCTTCTTCATGAACGCCATGCTTTTCTTCGCGGCACCGCAGGTCGACCTTATTACAAAGGCAGTCCATTACTTACCTCAGCAGGTCGCTGTCACGCTGCAGGCCAACATCAACCGTATCCTGCAGGCAAGAAGCTCCATCTGGCTGGTTGTCGGTCTTGCTACCGCCTTGTGGACAGCCTCCCAGGGGGTCACGACGCTGATCCGGTCCATGGACTGCGCCTTCTATGGAGACAGGGACAAGCAGTCTTATATCAAAGTCAAAATCAAGTCACTCATCTTCACGATGCTCATCTCATTTGCGATGATCCTTTCCCTTGGTCTTATCGTTTTCGGAAACGCAGTCGTCTATGCGATTGCCTACTACTTCAATGTGGCGGATGTATTTCTTGAAATGTGGACGATGGCCAAGTTCGGCATCCCGTTCGTAATCTTCACCTTTTCTCTGGCAGGCTTCTATCAGTTCGCGCCGGCAGGAAGGAGAAGCGAGTGGAAACGCATCATTGCGGCATCCTTCATCGTGACAGTCGTACTCTTGGGACTGACAGCCGCTTACGGGTACTACATCCTTCATGTATCATCCATGGGCATCACGTACGGCTCCCTGATCGGCTTGATCGTCCTCTTCATCTGGTTCCACCTGACAGCCATGACAATCATCACAGGCGGTGAATTCATCATGGCATGGGATGAAACAGCAAGACGACATGATCTGGACGAAATCATAAAAAGTGAATAAAAAAATGGCAGTAAAAAAGATGTGATCGAAACCGGTCACATCTTTTTCGTTTCTATCATGGAAATCAGGGTTTCATGTTCAGGTTGATGAAGCTCTGCATTTCTTCAAAGGCATCGACACTGTCCTGTATCTCAGGGACGCAGAAGGGGAAGTCGTGGGACATGTAGGGATAGACGGTGAGCGTCACTTTGACATCGTCAGAAGCGGCTTTCTCAGCAAGCTTCATGCCTTCATCCAGAAATACTTCGTATCCGCCGGTCTGGATCAGCATGGGAGGAAGGCCCGTGAGATCGCCGTAAAGAGGGGACAGGTAAGGGTCATCCAGCTTTGCGCCTTTTGCGTAGGATGGATGATTGATTTCGTAGAACATGTTTGGATTGATTTCGCCAAGGATCAGATCTTTTTTCACGCTGCCCTGTCTCGATGGAGAAATCGTTTCCATCGTCGTCCACGGGGAGTCAAGGATAAGGAGTCCGGGCTGGGGAAGCTTTTCATCCTTCAGCTTCAGCGAAAGAGCCAGGGCAAGGTTTCCTCCGGCAGAATCGCCAAAGACGATGATGCTCTTGGGATCGCAGCCGCCTTTGAGGAGTGACTGATACGCCGTGAAGGCATCATCCAGTGCAGCCGGATACGGATACCTCGGCGCAATCCGGTAGTCTACCATGTAGGTGTCCCTCGCATTGGAAAGGACAGACTGACGCATGCCGATCCTTCTGTATTCAGCATGGAGGGGCGTGGTGTATCCGCCGCCATGAAGCTGGAGGACGGTCCTGTTCGGCGAGCCCTTGGGATTCACCAGTTTTTCCATGTAGAAACTGCCCATATCAAATCTTGTGTAGGTCCAGTCATCCGGTACTTCAAAGGGATGGCTGACAGGCTTTGCATCCTTGGCAGGGTGGAAGCTGGCATACATTTCCTTATAGATATAGGCCTGCTTGGAAGCATTGTCCATCTGAAGGCCCGATTCAGGCAGCGACCAGGCAGGCGCGGCAGAAGCGGAGAAGCTTCCTGTGAAAAGGGCAAAGCCCATAATGCCGGAAGCGGCAAGACGTGAAAGTTTCCTGTTCATAAAATCCTCCTTGACCTGCTTTTATAATTTTGGTTCTTCACGCTTTTTTGTGGGATAAAA
>NZ_FR896349.1:0-5135 GCF_000435155.1 Dialister sp. CAG:357
AAATTTTTACCAACACGTTTTGTCCTATAACCCGGAAATACTACGATTAAAAAAAGAGCTGCAGAAATGTGCACCATTTCCCGCAGCTCCCTTTGCCGTTTTATGAACGATTAGACGAAAACAATTTCAAATTCAGCTTGTAATAATTAACTTTGCCGACTTTCGTAATCAGCATATGTTCCTCAGGAATCTTTTCCATCCGTTTTTGCATCGTTCCTCTGGATTTCCCGGTGATCTGCATCAGGTCCGAAATACTGACTCCCTGGCCATAGAATAAAGCCGCCTGAAGCAGTATGTAATACATTCCGCTGAGCAGTTCATCTTCCAGCCCCAGTTTCTCGATTTGATTCTTGTATTTATTCAGCTGATCATTTTTCCGTCTCAAAAGACCAATCGTATCGAGTACTGTACCGTGGATAATTTCCAGAAACCCAATGATAAATGGTGTCAGATCGCCGCGGTTGATCTCACTGTCAGCTTCAGAAAACAGGTCATAATACTTCTTTTTATTCTTCTGTATATAAACGGACAACCGTAAAGCGGGTATCGTCTGGAAAAATTTCCCCAGGAAATACGACGTGATAAACCTATCGGTTCTTCCATTTCCATCATAAAATGGATGGATATACGCGAAGAAGTAATGGAATAAGCCAAGTCTTACGAGTACCAGGATATCCTCACGATGCAGGATTTTCAAAGCCTCATTCATCGTCGATATAATGACACTTTCAGGAAACAGCCCCTGATGAATTGTCTTGCCCGCAGCCGACGCTATATCTACCGGATCCTTCCGGAAGATTTCCCCGTCTAATTGACGATTGGGATTTTCTTTCGAAATTTCCTTATGAGCAAAATCGTCAAAGAAATTCCTTATATCCTGGCAGGTATTGAAATCGATCTCCGTATCAGTCATTAAGCTTATATATTTATTGACGATGCTTTCCAGCCGGCCCGATCTCGGTTGTACGCCATCGATGATTTCTCTTATTTCTTTCCTTGTACTTCTTACCCCTTCAATATCATTTGTAGACTTTACTTCGTCCAAGATACTCAGAAGGGAAAATTGATGCAATACAACCGGAGGCACCTGACTTTCAACAGCAAGAAACTCTTCATAAGATTTGTGAATTTTTTCCAGAAGAATCGCAATCTCATTCGGATAATAAAAAAACGCCTCAAAATCATGCTTTCTGTTATACTGCCGGATTCTGATACCAAGGTGCATCGAATATGGAAACATAAACCTTGAAGTATATTCCTTCATATAATTATCAGGCGATACATAATATATTTTGGATAAAGATTCATATTTCATAATATTCACCTGCCTCATTTCCCTCTGAATCCCGTGAACAATTCCCCTCAATTTCATTTACAAAAAGTGGCTTTTTTGTAAATGAAAAAATCTCATTTACAAAAATGGGCATTTTTGTAAATGTAAACCTCCGTTTTTGCTCAAATTATTAGTGGCTCATTAAAGAAAAGCGTATCTATTTCGGTTTTCTTTTAGCGTATTCACAAGAGCAAAGCGAAGGATAATTGTATAATTTATGCAATAATTTACAAATTAATTCATCTTCTTGTTTTTGTTTTTATTATATGCAGAAAACATGAACATATCAAATACCAACTTTGGAAAGCCTTTAACGCATTTCAATCTTCAATCATCCCCATTTCCAAAAACGGAACAAAAAAAGAGCCATTGAAAATGATTGTTTTCTTTGGCTCTTTTCTATTCCTTTTCTTATCCCGTCACTTCAGTACGGAAGGAAGCCAGGTGGCGATTTCCGGAACGAAGCAGAGGAGGAGGATTTCAAATACCATGATAGCTGCAAATGGCGCAGCGCCTGCGATGATGTCCTGGATGGAGCTGTCTTCGCTGATCCCCTTGATGACGAAGAGGTTCATGCCGACTGGCGGCGTGATGAGGGCGAGTTCCATGTTGATCAGGAGGACGACGTTGAACCAGATGGGGTCGAAGCCGAGCGCCTTGATGATCGGATAGAGCATCGGAAGGATAATGAGGATGATGGATACGGTTTCCAGTACGCAGCCAAGAATCAGCAGCATGATGTTGATGCCCAGCATGACGATCCAGCGGTTCAGGTCACCTTCGGTGACGAGTCTCATGAGTGCCTGCGGTACCTGCAGGATAGTCAGGATGTAGCCGAAGAGCATGGCGCCGATCATGATGGAGAAGATCATGCAGGATGTCTTGATGGTCGCGCGGAGGATGGCCGGCATATCCTGGATGGTGACGCTTCTGTAAACGAAGAATGTGATGGCCAGTGCATAGACGGTGCCGACAGCAGCGGCTTCAGTCGGTGTGAAGATGCCGGTGTAGATGCCGCCGATGATGATGACCGGAAGGAAGAGTCCCCAGATGTTTTCACGGAGGGACTTCATCTTTTCAGCATGAGAAGATCTTGGTTCTCTCGGTTTGTCCCAGGAAGCAAAGACGATGTAGCAGATGAAGAGGACCGTCAGGAGCGCGCCCGGTACGACGCCGGACATGAAGAGCTTGCCGACGGATTCATCGGTGATCGTGCCGTACAGAATCATCGGAATGGACGGCGGGATCAGGATGCCGAGCGTGCCGCCTGCGGCAACGGAGCCGACGACGAGTTTCCTGTCATAGCCGCGCTTCAGCATTTCCGGAATGGCCATAGCGCCGATGGTGACGGCGGTAGCGACGGAAGATCCGGAAATTGCAGCAAAGATGGCGCAGGCGAAGATGGTCGCGATGCCAAGGCCGCCGGGGAGGTGGCCCATCCACTTGCTGCCGAGTTCGAAAAGTCCGCTTCCCACGCGGCCCGTCAGCATGATCTGGCTCATGAGGATATAGAGCGGAACGGACGTCAGGACGTAGGAGTCCAGCGTCTTGTACGCGATGACCGGCACCTGCGAGAGGAAGGAAACATCCACGAACTGGATGATGCCCAGGATCCCTGCGACGGAAAGCGTGAAGGCGACCGGCATGCCGATAACGAGGAGGAAAATGATGAATAAGGAAAATCCTGCGAGTATCATAATTTTTCCTCCTTCCCGTCATCAAAGAAATCCCGGAGGAGATGGTTCAGTATTTCCAGGAAAAGAAGCGTGAAACCGACGACCATGGCGGTCTGCGGAATCCAGAGCGGCACGCGGAGGAGCGACGGGGATACGATGCCCATGTCGTAGCTCATCAGCATGTAGTTCGTCGATTCAGTGACGCAGACGTACATGGCAAAGAGTGAAAGCGCCGAGGTGAAGATATCCAGTACGCGTCTGACATTTCTGGAAAAACGCGCGTAGAGGAAATCGACGCAGATGTGGCCGTTCTTCCTCATGGTGTATGCCATGCCGAGGAATCCGGCGAAAATGAGGAAGTATGTGGATATTTCCATGACCCAGACAGTGGGGCTTCCGAAAACGCTGCGGGCGATGATTTCATAACAGATCATGAATGCTGTCAAAAGGATCGCCAGCCCGGATACAGCGGCTGCCGTATAGGTCACATAACCCAGAAGTTTGTCGAAGTAATGATAAATCGTACGCAAGAGCCAGCCCTCCTTTTCGCAAGGCTCCGCCAGAGGCGGAAAAAGGAAAACCCCGGTCACCCCGGGGCATCCGAGAAAATGACGAAAGGAAATTACTTCTGTGCTGCCTGGCTGGCTTTCAGGCAGTCTTCTACGAGCTGCTTGCCTTCAGCGCCCTGTTCCTGTTCAAAGGCTGCGACTACAGGAGCGGTAGCTTCCTGCCAGAGGTGGATCTGATCCTGCGGAACGACATAGACCTGCATGCCCTTTTCTTCCAGTTCCTTGATGCACTCCTGATCTTCTGCCTTGGTTTCCTCGCGGATTTCATTCTGGATTTCCTTGGAAACGTCGGTGATGATCTTCTGCTGATCCGGGCTCAGTTTCTTCCAGGAGTTCGCATTGATGGCAACGAGGTATTCGACATAGGAGCTGTTGGCGACTGTCATGTACTTGGAAACTTCATAAATCTTGCGGGACAGGATTGCCGTCTGTCCGGAGGACTGGCCGTCGATCGTGCCGTTCTTGATACCCATGTATACTTCCGAGGAGCTCATGGTCGTCGGGGATGCACCGAGGGCTTTCAGCACGTCAGCGGAAATTTCGGAATAGGAACGCATCTTCAGTCCCTGGAAATCTTCCGGTTTTTCCAGCGGCCTTACATTATCCGTGAACTGGACGTAACCATAGTCAGCCCAGATCAGCGGGCGTACGCCCTTCTTTTCCAGCTGTTCGGAGAGTGCTTTGCCCAGGTCTCCGTCCAGAGCGTTATCGACTGCCTGGTAAGATGTGAGGACGAAAGGAAGATCCAGAACCTTCATAGCCGGGACAACCATGGACCAGCGTGCCGTCGAATTCATGCCGATATCGAGGCCGCCGCTCATCAGTGCGTCATTCATGTTCTGATCATTGTAAAGCTGGCCTGCCGGGTAGACTTTGACGTCAATGGAACCTTTGGAACGTTCATTGACCTCCTTGGCGAACTTTTCGATGCTCTTGGACAAATGATGATCGGAAGGAAGCTGGTAAGCCAGTTTCAGTTCCACTTTCTGTCCGGCTGCGCCGCCCGCTTTCTTGTCTCCACCCGAAGACATGCCGCACCCGGCCATCAGGCCAGTCAAAACCAGGGCTGCTAAACCTGCCGCTGCTGCTTTTTTGTAACTACCTTTAAACATACCCATAGTAATATCCCCTTTCGCAAGACACTTTCTAAGAAATTGTTTCCTCACATGACCGCTTTCTACTCTTCTTCCATTCTACGCAAAAAACGCCCTGATCAGTCTGAAAAGACTAACCAGGGCGTAAACCTTTACGCGGTACCACCTCGCACTATACTCGAAGGCCTTCTAACGCTGCCAAACGCTGCATCCTACATTAAATATCAGATCCAGAACTCCCGGACGACTTTGTGAGGACCTTACGCTGCCTTTCACCATACGGCAGCTCTCTGAAGAAAAGCCTTGTCACTCGCTTCCGTTCCCAGTCTTTCATGCACTTGGAGAATCGTGCTGTGAAATTAGTTCATACTTGAGGTTGGACATAGTATACGCTGTCCAAAAATTTTTGTAAAGAGCAAATATTTATCTTTCCGTAAATTGTAGAATGAAATTGAACACTAAA
>NZ_FR896350.1:0-1459 GCF_000435155.1 Dialister sp. CAG:357
TGCACTGGTCAACGTATTTTGGACACAAAATCTCAAAAATTAGATGTCAAAAAAATAAATAAGTGAAATTAAATGAAATTGTGTAACTCTTAATTTGGACAAAAGGCATTAACCTGCTTAAAAACCATATTTTTCTCTGTACTGCTTTGGTGTAAGGTACTCCAGTGCATATGCCGGGCGCTCTTCATTAAAGAACTTGACGTATTCATCAATCTGACCCGCTACGCCCTCTGTTGAAGTAATATGAAAATCTGAAAACAGCTCGGCTTTCATCCATCCATTAATGGATTCCATGGCTGCATTATCCGTTGGCGTTCCTGCTCTGGACATGGATCGTGTGATGTTATACGCCGGGAGCAGCTGGTTGAAATCCTTTGATGCATATACTGATCCCTGATCAGAATGAAGAATATGCTTAACGCCGGGGAATTTCTTCGTAAATTCAAGGTAGTCGTGCAGTCCGTTAATATATGTCATACGGTCTCCACGCCTTGAGGAAAGTGCGTGGGCGACAATCTCGTTATTCCAAAGATCCATATATATCGTCAGCTCATAGTATGTGTTCTTTACGTAGAATGCAGTCATGTCAGACACAATACATTGCGAGGGCCCATCTATGTTAATCCCTGCAAGCAGCAGATTTGGATAAGTCCTGGATTCACCAGGCTTTTTGTACTTATAGTGTTTGGAAACACTCTTGATCCCGGCCAAACGACAGCATTTATAGGCGTATGATTCAGACATGAAGAGGCCTGTGTCAAGCAGAAGCTTGGCCCTTAGCCAGCGGTATCCGTGGGATGGATACTTCTTATGCCATTCCTTGAGCAGTTCTATGGTATCCAAAAGACGATTCTTTTGTTCAGAAGGATGCCTGGTATGATACAGCCAATAGTAGAAGCTGCTACGCGGAATACCCAGCCTTTCACAAAGCAATTCGACAGGGAAGGAGCCGGAAAGCGCGACGATTACTTCGCAGTCTTTTTGACGTAAGTAATGAGCTTTTTTTTTGAATCATCTTCTTCTACTACTTCGTAACCAAGCTTCAGCCGCTCTTCTCTTATCCTGGCATCAATCAAGGCGCTGATGAGATCTTCCTTGGACATTTTCTGGTATTCATCGAGTTTGGCCGCTTCAGGAATAACTTTTGCTTTGGCAAGACCGTAATCACGGGGCTTGGATGTTTTAGGTGGAAGATGGTTTGTGTTCCTATACATCCTCATATATTCTCTAGCAGTTTGAGCACTGATGCCGTATTTGCCTGCAGCTTCGTATTTATTGATTTGATCCTCATAAATCTGGCGACCAATGTTCATACGCTCTTTCTTTGTGTACTTCATAAGACTGCCTCCTGTATGAAATCTGAATGTGGCGTCCAATGTTTTTAATTCTGATTCCAATATACTACAAAGGCTGTCTAAATTCTTATCCCACCCCTGTCCAGTTTTAGCATAGCACTCGA
>NZ_FR896351.1:0-9794 GCF_000435155.1 Dialister sp. CAG:357
TCAGATAGAGTCGATAAATACATTTGTTAGATAATCCTCTAATCGAATATACTCACTATCCCCACACAAAAAAGGACTGCGGCGAAATGATTTCATTTCATCACAGTCCTTTTCTATTTCATTATTTATTTTCCACGGGTTTTCCTTTTTCCCAGTCCCATGGATTCCTCCGGCAGAGGCCGTCTGCGTAGGGGATGAAGATGGAAAGGATGCCGAAGATGGCAAGGAAGAGGCAGTACCACATGTGCGGCACGATATCGAGGGTCGTGATCTTCACGCCGCTCTGCGTGGCAAGGGCAGCCGCGGTGAGGAGCTGCGCGCCGTAGGGGATGATGCCTTGGAAGATGCAGGAGAAAATGTCGAGGAGGGAAGCGCTTCTTCTCGGATCGACCTTGTACTTCTCGCTGATCTGCTTGGCTACGTCGCCGGATACGATGATGGCGACGGTGTTATTCGCTGTCGCACAGTCCACAAGGGAGACGAGGGAAGCGATGCCAAGCTGTGCTGTCTTCGGTCCCCTGATCATGCCGTGGAGCTTGTTGATGAGCCAGGTGATGCCGCCGTAGTAGGAAATCATCTCGGAAATGCCGCCGCAGAAAAGGGCGAGGAAGAAGGCTTCGTTCATGCTGGTAAATCCGTTCCAGACAGCCTGGGCAAGCGATATGATCGTGAGATCCCCGGCCGACAGCCCGATGACGCCGGCGAGGAAGATGCCGATGACAAGGACGAGGAAGACGTTCGTTCCCATGAGGGCAAGGAGGAGGACGACGATGTAGGGAAGGACCTTCATGAAGTCGAATCCGCCCGATGTGTCAGGAATTGCTGCGCCCGGCGTCCCAAGGATGAGGAGGACGGCAATCGTTGCAATGGCGGCCGGAAGGGCGATGAGGAAGTTCACCTTGAATTTGTCCTTCAGTGCGCAGCCCTGTGTCTTTGTCGCCGCGATCGTCGTGTCAGAAATCATGGAAAGATTGTCGCCGAACATCGCGCCGCCCACGCAGGCCGCGATGATGAGGGGAGCGGAAATGCCGCTCTTCTCGCCGATGCCGGCTGCGATCGGTATGATGGCTGCTACCGTTCCCATGGATGTGCCCGTGGCCGTTCCCATGAAGGCGGAAATGAGGAAGATGCCGGCCGTCAGGTACTGTGCCGGGACCGTGCTGATGCCAAGATTCACCGTTGCGTCGCGGCCGCCCATGGCAGCAGCCACAGCGGAGAAGGCACCCGCCAGGATGTAGATCATGAGCATGGTCATGATGTTGTCATTGGCAGCGCCCTTCGAGAAGATGCCGAACTTGAACATGATCGGCTCGCTTCCGAGACAGAAGGCCGAGAGCACGGCAATGAACATCGCCGTCACGGAAGGGAACTGATAGAAAGCCATGTCCACGCCCTGCATCTGGAAGTAGATGCCTGCACCAAGGTAGATGGCGATGAAGATGAGGAAGGGGAGCAGCGCCTTCAAACTGCCAATGTTGGGGGATTTGTATTTCATTCGTACCTCGAAAAGAGCAGAGGCTCTTACTTAAAGAATAATTCGTAAATGACCTTCAGGAAGAAGATGCCAAGGACGATCATGATGATCGGCTTCACGTTTCTTGCGCTGCCGTTCGCAAAGTAGGAAGCGCCCAGCCAGTTGCCTGCCATGCCGAAGAGCCCTGCAATGATGCCAAGCGGGAAGAGGACCTTCGCATTCAGGAGGAAGACGCAGAGGGCGGCGACATTCGTCGTCAGGTTGATGGCCTTCGTGACGCCGTTGGCCTTATGGATGGAAAGGTGGGCGACTCCCGTCAGGAGGAGCAGCAGGAATGTGCCTGTGCCCGGGCCGTAGAAACCGTCGTAGACGCCGATCAGAAGAGCCATGGCCATGCTGAGAATGGTCGTCTTCTTGAAGGAGAGCGGTTCCTTTTCCACGATGAAGTTCTTCGTCTTCTGCACGTAGACAGCAGTCAGCGGGAGCACGATGATCATGAAGAGCATGAAGATATGGGCATTGACAAGAAGGGCCAGGTTTGCGCCAAGGGTCGAGCCGGCAAAAGCGCAGACGACGCAGGAAAGCGCAATTTTCCAGGGGATGAAGCCTTTCCTTGCAAACTTGAATGTCGCAAGCGCCGTACCCATTGTCGAGCTCATCTTGTTTGTCGCAATCGCATGATGAACGGGAATCCCGGCGATCATGTAAGCCGGCAGGGAAATCAGGCCGCCGCCTCCGGCAATCGCATCGATGAATCCGGCCAGCATGACCAGAGGGCATATAATAAGGTACTGCATCAATAAGTCCATAAGGGTCTCCTTGAAGATTGTAAATTTGTATAGACATTTTTTATCTTAACACGGAAGAAGATATTCGTACACGTATAAATGATTAAATATATATAAGGAAGTTTTTCAGGGGGAGTATAATAAAAGTAAAGGCATAGAGGAAGGATGGATTTATGGAACAAGCGATTCCGGTGATTCTTATCTGCATCAACCTCGCCGTATTTTTCCTTTACGGCGAAGACAAGAGGCGTTCAATCAGGGGGGAGTGGAGGATTTCAGAAAGAAATCTTCTCCTTGCCGCTTTCTGCTTCGGATCTCTTGGCGCATTTCTTGGCATGAAGCATTACCATCACAAGACGAAGCACTGGAAATTCCGCATCCTTGTCCCTGGGATGCTCCTTATCCAGGTTGTCATTCTGGCAGGATTATTTCTTATGGGACGCTTATACTAGGGGCGGCTCCTTACTGAACTTTTAGTCCTGTTTTATGCATACTATCTCTTTTCCCGAGTATAAAATGTGTTATAATAAAGAAAATATGATAGTGTACGGGTATAAGTTAAATTTTTTCTATACTACTCAAGTTTCTGTGAGAGTCATTTGCAGGAACTTTTATTTTCCTGAGAGGGAAATGTGGACGAAGGACTGGGAAGGCTTTTTCGTCTGAAAGAAGGTTTTCAGAGGCAGATTTCAAACATCGAAGGAGGAAAAAATGGCGGAGATAGAGAAGTTTCGCGGCGCAATCATAGGCGCCTCGTGCGGGGATGCATTGGGGTATCCGCTGCAGAATCTCTCCGTGGCCAGAATTAAGCATAGATTTGGTCCATTCGGACTGCGCACCCTCGTGGGCGATCCGAAAAACGGAAAGAAAGCACCTGTTTCTGACAACACACAGACACTCCTGGCAACAATCGACGGGATACTCTGGGCGGATGCCAAGAAGCTCGATATCATAGAAGGTATATACAGAAGCTATATGCGCTGGTACTACAGCCAGACGGGTGAAGAACCCAGAAGAGGCCAGAAGACCTGGATGAGACGCCAGTCCCATGAAAGGGAATTCTGCCTCGTCAGAGAGAAATTCATGCACGCGCGCAGAAATCCGGAAGAAGGGCTTCTGGGAGCCTTTTCCAAGGACGGCCGCGGCTCGACGAAAAATAAAGTGAATGACAGCAAGGGGAGCGCCTCCCTGGCAAGAGCCGTTCCGATCGGCCTCACCTTTGCAGGCGACGGGAAGATGGCCTTTGATACAGCCGTCAAGGCAGCAGCCCTTTCCCATTCCAATCCGATCGCATATTATTCTTCCGGCGCTCTTGCATGCATCATCGCATGCCTGGCAGAAGGCATGTCATTCCCGAAATCTTTGGATTATGCGGAATCCATCCTGACGAAGATGCACAAGACCGATCCGATCCTGTCCCTCATGTCGGCAGCCCGCCAGCAGGCAGACAACCGCCCGGCAGGAAAGACAGGCGTATGGGACCACATCGACTCCATCGCATCCTTTGGCGACGGAACGAATGCAGAAGAAGCACTGGCGATTGCCATCTACTGCTCCATTGCCGTAGATGATCCGCTCGAAGCCGTCATCATTTCCGCCAACCATGGAGGAAAGAGCAATACGACAGCTGCCATCACTGGCGCTATCGAAGGCGTACGCTTCGGCGATACCTTCATCCCGGGTTACTGGACAGACGTCCTTGAAGGAAAGGAAGCCATTTCCTTCCTGACAGACAAACTCTTCTACGTCTACGACAAGTACCGTCCGGGCAAAAGATAAAATCTGAATCAAAAGGAGCTGTGACAAAATCATTTAGCCGCAGCCTTTTTTTCGTGGACGAATGGATTCTATTTCCAGATAAAGAATCATCTATATTATGCTATAATATAAGTTGCGTAGATTCGCGCAGGAGAGGCGCGGATCTAAAAACAAAGGCGGAAAGCCTGTTGGCCGCATGGCGGCAGCGGGGGAAGGAGGATGCGCATGACGCCGGGTGAAGTGCTGAAGCAGTATTTTGGCTACGATTCGTTCCGGCCTGTACAGGAGGAAGTCATTTCCACGATCCTGAAGAAGAAGGATATTCTGGCAATCATGCCTACGGGCGCCGGGAAATCCATCTGTTTTCAGATACCTGCCATGATGTTTCCTCACGGGTCCATCATCATCTCGCCCCTGATTTCCCTCATGAAGGATCAGGTGGAGGCGCTGACGGAGCAGGGCATCCTGGCTTCGTACGTGAATAGCACGGTGCCTTATGATGAAGCGATCGAGCGCCTGCGCGACATGTACAGGGGCCGCATCAAGATCCTTTACATGGCACCGGAAAAGCTGGAACCGTCCTACTTCACTGACTGCCTCGCGCAGGTGCCGATTTCCATGGTCGTCATCGATGAGGCGCACTGCGTCTCCCAGTGGGGCCATGATTTCCGCCCGTCGTACAGGAAGATCAAGACCTTCATCGATTCCCTTCCCAAGAAACCGATCGTCACGGCGTTCACAGCGACCGCGACGCCGGCTGTCGAAGAGGATATGAAGAAGAGCCTGGGGCTTTCTCATGCGGAAATCTTCCGCACCGGACTCGACCGGCCGAACCTGTCCTTCCGCGTCATCCGTGATGCGGACAAGGAAGCGCTGCTCCTCCGGTACGTGAAGGCGCACAAGAAGGAAAGCGGCATCATTTACTGTGCGACGAGAAAGGCAGTCGATGAGGTCCATGACCTTCTGAAACGTGCCGGCATCCGCGCAGGAAGATACCATGCAGGAATGGAAGACGAGGAAAGACGAAAGGCGCAGGAGGATTTCTCCTACGACCGTACGCCCGTCATGGCGGCGACGAATGCATTCGGCATGGGCATCGACAAGAGCAATGTGCGCTATGTCATCCATTACCAGATGCCGAAGAGCCTCGAGGCGTACTACCAGGAAGCAGGGAGAGCCGGACGAGACGGCGCGAGCGCTGAGTGCATCCTTCTTTACAATGGAAGGGACTCAGGCATCCAGCGCTACCTCATCGATCAGGGCAATCAGGACGAAGAGCAGAAGAAGATGGACTACCACCGCCTGAATGCCATGATCGATTACTGCCAGACGACGGCCTGCCTCCGCAATTTCATCCTGACCTACTTCGGGGAGAAGGCGGACAAGCCCTGCGGCCACTGCGGCAACTGCGAAAGCGGGCAGGCGAAGGTGGACGTGACGGACACGGCCGCCCTCATTTTCAAGACCGTCCGCTCGCTCCACGGGCGCTTCGGCGCATCGACTGTCGCAGACATTCTGGCGGGCAGCCGCGCGAAGGCAGTGCTGGACAGGAAGCTCGACGAGCTCCCGACGTATGGCAAGCTGTCCTTCGTGAAGGCCAGGCATATCAAGAGCGCGCTGAACAGCTACGTCGCTGACGGCTACCTCGTCCGCGAGGGCGAGCCGTACCCCGTGCTGCGCCTCACAAACAAGGCAGAGGACGTCCTTGAAGGGAAAGCCAATGTATTCGGCCTTGCCTTCGGCGCAGAAGACGCCATGGCGGATGCTGCCGTCGAAAGGAAACTGGCCGCCAGAAGCCCGGTCCACGGCAGTCTTTTCGACAAGCTCAGAAGCCTCCGGAAAGAAATCGCATCCGCCGAGCATGTGCCGCCCTTTGTCGTATTTTCCGATGCCACGCTGGAAGACATGGCTGTCATTTCTCCAAAGACACTTGAAGAAATGAGTACCGTCAGGGGCGTGGGCGAGTTCAAGCTAAGAAAGTACGGCACTCGTTTCCTGAAGATTTTCCTCGAAGAAGCAGACAAGGACGAAAAGCTCCGCGAGACATGGAGAAAGAATCCGATCTTCAAGGAAACAGAACCGGAAGACACTGCAGAAGATATGCCGGAAGAGGAGCCATCCTCGGCAGCGCTCTTTGCGCAGCTTAAGTTTTACAGAAATTACCTCGCGTCAAAGAAAGGCGTGCCGGTCAACCGCATCTTTACCGACGACACCCTCTCGGAAATGGAAAGGAAGCGTCCTGAGACAAAGGAAGAGCTCCGGGCCATCCGCGGCATAGGACCGAAGAAGTCCGCCGAATACGGAGACGCGTTCATCAATATTATCAAGTCATCACCGCAGAGTGCGGAGTAAGGAGAGAGACATGAGCCTTGCAGATAAAGAGTACTTAGGCATAGTGAAGAATATCCTCGAAAACGGGGCCCTTGGCGACAACCGCACCGGCATGCCTGCCTACAAGCTGCCCCACCAGATCATGCAGTTTGACCTTGAAAAGGAATTCCCGATCCTGACGACCAAGTTCGTCGCATTCAAGACATCCGTGAAGGAAATCCTCTGGATCTGGCAGAAACAGTCGAACAACGTCCGCGTCCTTCAGGACTGGAACTGCCACGTATGGGATGAATGGATGAGAGAAGACGGCACGATCGGAAAGGCATACGGCTACCAGCTGGGCAAGTACCATCAGGTGGACACGCTCCTTGAAACGCTGAAGAAGGATCCGCAGAGCCGCCGCATGGTCGTCGACCTCTGGAACGTCCAGGATCTGCCGGACATGGCGCTCTATCCCTGCGCCTTCCTCACCATGTGGGACGTCTCCGCTGACGGTCGCCTGAACTGCATGCTCGTGCAGAGAAGCGGCGACATGGGACTCGGCGTGCCTTTCAACATGGCGCAGTACGCAGCCCTCGTCTGCATGATCGCGCAGGTGAGCGGACTCCGTCCGGGCCTTTTCACCCACGTTATCAACAACGCCCATGTTTACGAAAACCATAAGGAACAGCTTCTCCTCCAGCTCTCCCGCCTGCCGCAGGCTTACGATGCGCCGAAGCTCGTCCTGAATCCTGACATCAAGAACTTCTACGACTTCAAGCCGGAAGACATCGTCCTTAAAAACTACAAGCATCACGACAAGATTGCCATGGAGGTGTCCGTATGAGCCTCTCCATCATCGTTGCCAAAGCATCCAATAACGCCATCGGAAAGGACAATGCCCTTCTCTGGCACCTCTCCGACGACCTCAAGCGGTTCAAGAAACTGACGATGGGCCATCCGATTATCATGGGAAGGAAGACCTTCGAAAGCCTCCCGGGCGTCCTTCCCGGCCGCGTTCACTACGTCCTCACAGGAAATAAGGACTACAAAGCGCCCGAAGGCGTTCTCCTCTTCCACGACGTGAAATCCCTCATGGAATCCCTCCCCGAAGGAGAAAACTTCGTCATCGGCGGCGAGCACATGTACAAAGCCCTCCTCCCGTACGCAGGCGCCCTCTACATCACAGAAGTAGAGAAACCCTTCGACGGCGATGCCTTCTTCCCTGAGATTCGTCCCGAAGACTGGGTCGTCACCGAAGAAACAGAAGGCGGAGGAAACATCCCGCACCGCTTCATCACCTACCACAGGAAATAAGAATAGTGGAATAAAATAGAAATAATAAAGCAGCAGAATCAGGGTACCACCAGGCTTGCCTTCCCAGACGGGGAAGGGGGACCGCTTCGCGGTGGATAGGGTTGATTTCCACGGACGAAGTCCGGTTTTATGGTTTTCATCTCCCTCAATCCGCTTATATCAGCTAATTCTCTAATTGGATATACCCACACAAAAGGGGCCGTGCCAAAATGTGTAATCATTTTGGTACAGCCCTTTTTTCTATTGCAGAAATCCCCCGTTTCCAGCATCAGAAACCAGGAACTCCCCGCGGAAGGGGAAGCGGAAAGGCCGTTTCTCATGCGGGCGGCGAGTACTTTCTCATGGTATGCAAGCGCGTATTCTAAGGGGATACCTAAACATTTATTGCGGATTTTGGACGCCTGTCCCAAACCGGACGCAGCATCATGGAAGAGAGAAAATATCGGAAATCCCGGGATTTATCCCATCATAAGGCACTTTTGGGAGCCTGCTATATTTAGGAAGCTAGATATAAAAAGAACGAATATCGAAAAAATTAAATTAAGTGAGTAAGAATTTAATTATATTGGATATGAAATTTAAAGTTTCAACCTACTTTATTTTCTAATTTCCTTAACAATAAACGGGATACAGAAAAATAATGAAAAGGACGACCTAATAAAAATTATTTTGAGATATTGACTAATTTTGAATACGTGCATTAAGATTATGACATAATCAACGATGGGGTGATTGGCCGGCGCCTTCGCGGAGCCGGAAAGAAATTCCTTTTTAAGAAAGCATCGAGGTGATATAAATGATGCCTCTCATATTTGCCAAGGAAGGCGAGACTGTGACGATACGCCGCATTTCAGGGAAAGACGACGTCCGCCAGCATCTGGCTGAGCTCGGATTTGTGATGGACGCAGAAGTTTTGATTGTCAGCCACATGGCAGGCAACCTGATCGTACAGGTCAAAGGGAGCCGCATTGCTCTCGACAAGTCCATGGCGCAGAGAATTTTCTTTTAAAGGAGGAAGGGAGCAGCTATGAAAACATTGAAGGAAGTGGCAGTCGGGGAGACCGCCAAGGTCAAGAAGATCGGCGGCAACGGACCGACGCGCCGCCGCATCATGGACATGGGCATCACAAAGGGAGTCGATGTCTTTGTCCGTAAGGTAGCACCACTGGGCGATCCGATCGAACTGACCGTCCGCGGCTACGAACTTTCCATCCGCAAGAGTGAAGCGGAAGTCATTGAAGTGGAAGAGTAATTTTCTCATATATTTATTTCCTTAAGGTAGGAAAGGAGTCAGAATGTCAATCAGAATCGCCCTTGCGGGCAATCCGAACTGCGGCAAGACGACACTGTTTAATGAATTGACCGGCAGCAACCAGTATGTGGGAAACTGGGCCGGCGTCACCGTAGAAAAGAAGGACGGCATCCTTAAAGGACACAAGGATGTCATTATCCAGGATCTTCCGGGGATCTATTCTTTGTCCCCGTATACACTGGAAGAAAAGGTAGCAAGAAATTACCTTGTCAACGAACAGCCTGACGTGATTCTGAATATCATCGATGGTACAAATCTGGAAAGAAACCTGTACCTCTCCACACAGCTGATTGAAATCGGGCTGCCGGTCGTCATGGCAGTCAACATGATGGACCTCGTCAAGAAGAGCGGGGACAAGATCGACATCAAGAAGATGGGCGAGGAACTGGGCTGCGAAGTCGTGGAAATCTCCGCGCTGCAGGGCAAGGGCTGCAAGGAAGCTGCTGAAAGAGCCATCGAGGCTGCCAAGAGCGGCAGGAAGCACTGCCTGCCTTCCGTATTCACCGGAAGCGTAGAACACGCCATTGCGCACATTGAAGAATCCATCCATGACAAAGTGGACAAGGAATTCGTCCGTTGGTATGCCATCAAGGTATTTGAAAGAGACCATGATGCGACCGATGCACTGCAGCTCGATCCTAAGACTCTCGCTCACCTTGATACGCACATCAAGGACTGCGAAGATGAAATGGACGATGATTCCGAATCCATCATCATCAACCAGCGTTACTCCTATATCGGACGCATCATTTCCAGCGTCCTGACGAAGAAGCATGACGGCCATGCGATGACGGTCTCCGACAAGATCGACCGCGTCGTCACGAACCGTATCCTT
>NZ_FR896351.1:9826-13997 GCF_000435155.1 Dialister sp. CAG:357
TCTTCCGATTTTCTTCGCCATCATGACGTTTGTGTACTACATTTCCGTCACGACCATCGGCACATGGGCTACCGACTGGACGAATGACGTATTATTCGGCGAATATGTCAATGATGCAGCTGCCGGCCTCATGGAAGCCATTGCCGCTCCTGACTGGCTGGAAAGCCTTGTCGTCGACGGCATCATCGGCGGCGTGGGCACCGTCCTTGGCTTCGTGCCGCAGATTGTTCTTATTTTCTTCTTCCTGGCACTCCTGGAAGACTCCGGATACATGGCGCGCGTCGCATTCATCATGGACCGCATTTTCCGCAAATTCGGCCTGTCCGGCAAGTCCTTCATTCCGATCCTGGTCGGAAGCGGCTGCGGCGTGCCGGCTGTCATGGCGACACGTACGATCGAAGATCAGCGTGACCGCCGCATGACCATCATGCTCTGCACCTTCATCCCGTGCTCCGCGAAGGCTGTCATCATTTCCATGATCACGTCCACCTTCTTCCCAGACTCGGTACTCATGGCTCCGGCTATGTACTTCCTGGGCATTGCCGTCATCGTTCTGGCGGGCATTGCTCTGAAGAAGACCTCTGCCTTTGCCGGCGATCCGGCACCTTTCGTCATGGAACTTCCGGCATACCATATTCCGGCTATGAAGGGCGTCATCCGTCATATGTGGGACAGAGCGAAAGGCTTCATCATCAAGGCAGGCACCATCATTTTTGCAGCCTGCGTCATCATCTGGTTCTTCTCCGCATTCAATGCGTCCATGGAAATGGTCGATATTGAAGACTCCATGCTCGCAGCCTTCGGCGGAGCTATTTCCTGGATCTTCGCACCGGTCGGTCTGGGCGACTGGAAAGGCGCCGTCGCTGTCATTTCCGCTGAAATGGCAAAGGAAAACGCTATCGGCACCCTTGCTGTCCTGAACGGCGTCGCTGCTGATGCAGAAGACATGGAACTCATGGCTGGCATTGCCGGCATGTTCACACCGATTGCCGCTTTCTCCTTCATGATCCTGAACCTGTTCGACCCGCCGTGCGTCGTTGCTATGGCTACGATTGCCCGTGAAATGGGCGACAGGAAATGGGCAGCTCTTGCCATCGGATTCCAGATCATGCTCGGATACGGCATGGCATTCGTCGCTTACAACATCGGAAGCTGGCTCTTCTACGGCGCCGCTTTCGGCATTGGACAAGTCCTTGCCATCGTCGTCAGCCTGGCAGCTCTCTGGATGATCGTCCGTCCTGCTCCCAAGAAGAAGGAAGAAATTCTGGAAGGAGCCGGCGTGAAGGCGTAAGCACCATTATTTCAGAAAGGGTGATTTCATTGAGCATTGGCGTTTACTTAGTCATTGCTGCCATCGCCATCCTCTTCGTCCTGGCATGCCGCCATATTTACAAGGTGACATTCGGCGGAGGAAGCTGCTGCGGAGGCGGGGACGGAGAATGTCCGGCCTGCAAAGCACGCAGCATGGAACTGCATGGGGGCATCAAGAACTCCTGAGTAAGGAAATTTCCAATCATGAAAGATGTCTGGGTCATCGGGCTCAGGCATCTTTTTTTATTGCCCGGAAGATATTTCGCTCAATTTCGCTTGAAAAAGCCCCTCTTACGCAAGGGCGGAAAAGAAACGACTGATTACTCGTTCAAAAAGATGCCGGCTTAAAAACGCCTTTTTCTTTGAAAACGGGCAGAGATCTTTTTTCATGGACATATAGAATATATTTTTTATTTGTATTGCTATCATGAACAAAAACTATTAAAATAAGAGCGATATGCTTTTAACGTTTTTTACAAGATTAACGCGGCCTTCCCGCGCAAAGGAGAAATCACAAGGATGAAAGCACGTGGACTTTTATTTGGCGTAGCTGTCGCTTTCGCCATTTGGAACATTATGGTAAATGGTGTGAACGTAAGAACCGTTGCCATTGCCGTTATGATCCTTCTCTGTCTGGCTATGAATATTTACAACTACCACCAGAAGAAGAAAATCAGGCAGGAGGAAGAGGACCAGATCCGTGAGAAGGAAGAAGTCCGCCGTCTTCGCGCTGAAGCCCGCCATAAGCAGTCTAGAAGAGGAAAGAGAAACAAGAAATAAGCATTTTCCAAATGCTGATCCGGGATGAAAGTTCCCGCTAGTCTTTCCTTTCGAGGTGCATATGCCGGTCGCTTTAATTTACCGCTGGGTGATCTTCGTCTTTCTGATCATAGGGCTGATCCTCCTGATGAAGCATAAGGTCCTGACGCCTTTTGTTTTTTGGTCAAGAATCCAGTACTACACATTTTCCACATTTACCCTGTTCGTACTCTGGCTGGGCGCGACGCTCATGAAAGTGGACATGCCGGTTCTTTATACCGCCGACTTCCGCTACGCTGTCGCAGCGAGCCTTGGGACACTGTCGCTCATGTACCATCTCATCGTGCGGCCGGGCGCCATAAGGACCCACAAGCTGAACGACATCAGCTACGAACACTTTTCCTTTTACAACTACATATTCCATTACATCATTCCGATCCTGATGATGATCGACTACATTCTCTTCGTAGACAAGCGCGAAATGCACTGGTACACCATGATCACATGGATGGTTTACCCTGCACTCTATGTCGTCTTCGTCTACTTCAGGGCATGGCTGACGATCGTTCTCCACGGGAAGAGCCATCTCTATCCCTACACCTTCATGGATCCGAATTTCCATAATATCCTTGTCATCACGAAAGGCGTCCTCATGGTAGGCCTGCGCTTCTTCATCATCGGCATCATCGTCTATGCCGTCGGAGCAGGCCTCTGGGCACTTGGCATTCCGCCCCTTTCCTGGACGTTTAATGGATGATGGATAAGACGGATGCATGCGGGCTTCCCGCTTCTGCAGATGTCCGTATGTTATAATCAATGCATTGATTTCCCTTTATTGCTGCTCAAAAGGAGTATGAAGCATGGCAAATAAGATCACACAGACTGGATCCCCGAAAGATTTCGTCGACCATTCCTATTTTTACAAACCCTATATGATTCCTGCAGTGTTAGGATTCATCCTCTGGGCAGCCTACGTATGCTGGACCGGCTACTGGGGCATCGTCCACGGCCGCGTTCCTGTCATTGATATCGGCATACAGATTGCCATCCTCTGGTGGTTGCTCGATACCGTCCTCACCAAGACCGTTTACCGCCTGGAAGATGATGGGCTCTACATGCTGAAGACCGGCGTAGGCCACAAGAAGGAAATCATCATTCCTTATGATGAAATCTACGGCGTGCACCACTTCAAGAACCAGCTCATGAAGCCGGTCACCTACCGCTATACATTCCATGAATACGCAAAGATGGACAACCGTCCGATCTGGTCCCTCCTCTACGATATCGGAAGCACCCAGAAAGTCGGCCGCGTCCTCATGAAAGCCTCTGAAGAATTCTGGAAGGAATTCGAAAAGAGAATGCCCGGCCAGATCCGCATCCCGCAGGAAGAAGTCGTCACCTTTACCTATAAAGGCATGGAAAAGAAACTCCGTGAACAGGGCTACTTCAAGGAACATCCGGAAATGGACTTCGAAGAAGGCATCAAGCAGCTCCGCCAGAAGGGCACCGAAATGGGCGGCCGCGCTGACGAACTGACAGGCGAAGACTTCCACGGCGAAGAAGTCGAACTCAAGGACGGCACCAGAACCGATACATTGGAAGCTGCCAGAAAGAAAGGCATTGCTACCAGCGACGCAAAGGAAAAAGCGCCGGAAGAAACCGCCAAGGAAGAACCGGCCAAGAAAGAAACAGAAGCAAAAGAGACGAAGTAAAAAACAAATGAGGGCTGTGACAAAGTGTGCAAACATTTTGTCACAGCCCTTTTTCTATTGGAATATTCCATTGGAGGATTATCTGACATAAATATAGGCCTGTGTTATCTGAAAACCATAGGCGATGATGCTTCGCCTTCTTAGAAAATGCAACTCTTTCTCCCAGCAACAGAAAAGTGATAGGCTGGGCACTTTCCCCTCCGGGGACAGTTCTGCGATGTGAAATATAAGAAATCAGTTCTAATTTGTCTTGAACTTATATACCTACGGCTGAGGAAATGCAACTCATCCGACCCGTACACTAAGACTTATGTCATTATCATGAATCACTTCTATACCAACTGGTATACGGCCCACCTAGTACAATAGAAGTGTAGTAGATAGGTCAC
>NZ_FR896352.1:0-23786 GCF_000435155.1 Dialister sp. CAG:357
CGCCGGGTGTTCAACTTATTATTGCAATTCGGGGCAGAAAAGAAAATAGTTTGCAAGTCTTGACATTACGTTAACTTTGTTGCATTATACACTTGATATTAAATTTAGTCATAACCATAGGTTATCATTTGGAGGGGTATTCGAAATGCTTCTTGCCTTTGATGTAGGTAATACGAATATTGTATGCGGTGTCTATAAGGACCGTAAATTAATAAAGAATTGGCGCATAGCGACGGATACACTGCAGACAGCCGATGGTTATGTTGCTCTTCTTGGTACGCTTTTCCACCTGAATCAGCTGGAATTTGATGACGTGGAAGATATCATCATCTCGACAGTCGTACCGCCGATCATTCCTATTCTGGAAACGATGTCTCACCGCTATTTCCATGTAAAGCCGATTTTGGTCGGCCCCGGGATCAAGACGGGACTGAATATCCTGTATGACAATCCAAAAGAACTGGGCGCAGACAGGATTGTCAATGCGGTAGCAGCCATTGCTGAGTATGACTGTCCCCTGATCATCATTGATATGGGAACAGCAACGACATTCTGCGTTATCGATACAAAGGGAAATTACCTTGGCGGCGCTGTCGCACCGGGCATCGGCATTTCCATGGAAGCTCTGTTCCAGAGAGCATCCAAGCTCCCGCGCATCGAACTCGTCAAGACGCCGAACATCATTTGCCGCAATACCGTATCCGCTATGCAGGCAGGCATCTATTACGGATTTGTCGGACAGATTGATGAAATCGTAAAACGGATTAAAGAAGAACTGAATGAACAGAATGTCAAGGTCATTGCGACCGGCGGACTGGCAACACTGATTGCCAAGTCGTCCAGCACGATCGATATCGTTGATCCGATGCTGACATTGAAAGGCCTTCTGATCTTATACGAAAAGAATAAAAACGAAGGTGGACGCAAGTAAATAGAGAGGCGGATGGATGCCATCCGTCTTTTTGCTTGTTTTGATAGACTTAAAAGGCCTTGAAATTTGCCTGTACATCAGTTATAATTACAAGCACATGGCCGGTTAGTCAAACGGTTAAGACGCTGCGTTCTCAGCGCAGAGAGTATGGGTTCGAATCCCATACCGGTCACCAAATAAAAAGGAGATGCTGCTGCATCTCCTTTTTTGCTGTGGTTGAAGTTGATTAAGGGGTTAAATGAAAACAAACTGGACGAGTCCCATGTAGCATAATGTACCGGCAGCCATGGATAAGAGCATCTGCCCTTTCCATAGATGAACGGCCGTGGTCACGGCGAGTCCTGCAATTTCAGGAATGCCGTAATTTCCGCCAGTCCACTGGACATCTTTCAGGCAGTAAATGACAAGAAGTGCAAAGACTGCAGAAGAAAGGGTCTTTCCCAGAAAATTGACATAGCCGGGAAGACGGCTTCCTGGTTTGAAGATGAGGAAGGGGAGGAGACGTGTCAGGATCGTTGCTCCTGCGCAGATGGCTATAATAAGGACTTGTTCATAAAAGAGAAGTGAAGTCATAAGAGGCCTCCTGCTTTTTCAATACGTCTCCTGAATAAAGTAATGATGCCCAGCATGAGCGCCATGGACGGGATAATGAAAGAATTGCTGCCGAAGAAATAGAGACAGACAATGCTTGAGAAAAGACCAATCAATGCCGTATAATGTTTTTTCTCATGCTTCCATTGTTCAAGAAAAATGACAAGGAACATGGAAGTCATGACAAAGCTCAGTCCCTTTGTATTGAAGGTAATGATGTTTCCCAAAAGGCCGCCTATGGCCGCGCCGCTTACCCAGTATACATAGTTTAAAAATGATACCCAGAACATGAACCAGCTTCTGTCTATACCATTTGGAATCGTTGCTGAATAATTGAGGGCAAACGTCTCATCGCACATCCAGTAGATGAGGAAGGGCTTTTTCCAGCCCATTCCTTCATACTTTTCCAGCATAGCAAGACCATAGAAGAGATGCCTTGCCTGAACGGTGAAGGCAATGATGAATGTCTGCCACGGGGCAAATGGGGAAAGCAGCATCGTGACTGTGATGAATTCAAGCGATCCTCCAAATATGAAAATGGCCATAAATAAAGGATACAGGAAACTGAACCCAAGCGTATACATATAAAATCCATAAGCAAAGGCGATGAACCAGAAGCCGGCAAAAACCGGCAGCGTATAAGGCAGTGCTTCTTTGAAAGCAGAAAGCGCTGCATTTCTCTCCGTCATATTGAGTCCCTCCATATAAGAGATTTATACCCTATCCTACCAAAAATGATGGCGCAATGGAATATGGAGAGTATCCTTTTTTCTAAGATGATAATCATGAATGTGCTATAATTTAATTAAATGGAAATCAGGGGAGGCAAATTATGGATACAAGCGCCAAGAGAAAATGGGTCATAGCTGCAGTCATACTACTTGTTGCAGCTGCTCTGGGGGCTGCCTGCATGAATGTCTGGCAGGACAGGAGCTTCCAGAACAAGGGAAAAGGATATGTGGCAGTTATCCGCATCGATGGTCCTATTTACGGCGGTGCCGGGTCAGAATCTGTGCTGAATAGTTCTGAAGGCGTCTCCAGTGAGGATCTGATGAGACAATTCCAGGCTGCGCGAAAGGACCCGCAGGCTAAAGCCATTCTTGTAAGAATCAACAGCCCCGGCGGTTCGACCGGTGCGACACAGGAAATTGCCGAGGAAATGGACAAGGTCAGAAGCAGCGGCAAGCCGATTATCATATCCATGGGGGATATGTGCGCATCGGCGGGATACTGGCTGGCAAGCAAGGGGAATTATATATTTGCTTCTCCTGCAACGATCACGGGCAGCATCGGTGTCTATATGGACTATAATAACGTCGAGGATTTAATGAACAAGATCGGTGTCAAGAATGAAAAGATCAAAAGCGGCGCGCATAAGGATATCCTTTCCATGTACCGCCCGATGACGGGAGAGGAAAGACAGATGCTGCAGTCGATGGTAGACGATATCTACAACCAGTTCGTGCAGACAGTTGCTGACGGCCGCAAGATGGATGAGAACAAGGTCAGAAGCATTGCGGACGGAAGGATCCTGACAGGCAAGGAAGCACAGGATTTAGGCCTGGTTGATGCTATGGGAAATTACTATGATGCACTGAACTATGCAGCAAGCAGCGGAGGAATTCCCGGAGAAAATGTACCTGTCAAAACGTATACGAATGGAATGTCACTTAAAGGCATCCTTGCCGGCGAGGCAGAGAATGTCAGCAAAATCATGGCCAGAGAAATGGCCGAAAATATGACTAAGGCGCTTTCGGAATCTTCTGTTCCGTCTGTTAAGTAAGGAGGAACTATGAATTCTTTTCTCGATCTTGCATTTTCATTGATTACATCACCCAGAAAAGCGATGGTAGTCATTACGAACAGTGAAAAATTAAAAGAAGGGTTCTTCTTCTGGATTTTCGTCGTACTGCTGATGGCGATTTCTGCATTCAGGGAAGGGCCGGGACTCATCCTTCAGTTTGCACTCCTTTTCCTGGGGATGGGTACAGCCTTACTTTGCCACAGTGCCGCGATTGATTATATTTCAGGCATGTGGGGAGGAATGGGGACTGCAAAGGGGATCACAGCCGGTTTTATGGCTGCCTCTCTTCCTCTGGGCTTTTCGGTATTCTTTATGCTGATCGGCGCCTCCGGCGTCAATGAGATCAGCAGCGCAGGAACCTTTATACTTTCACTGTGGGCTTTTTATCTCGACGTTCTGGCAATCAGTGAAAATTATCGTTTCAGCACGGCAAAAGCCTTTGCTGTGGCAGTCATGCCGTATGCGCTTCTTGTCCTTGCATTCGTACTCCTTGCCGTTCTTGCCGTCCTGACGGCTGCTGCAGGGATCAGCTCCCTTGAAAGCATGGAAGGCATGGAGAATGTGCTGAGCCAGCTTTAAATGCGGGGTGGAAAAGATGCTGCCTTTCAGCGTCTTTTCTTTTTGTTTATTAATGTTAAAATGAATTGGCTCCTGCCCGAACGGGTAATGTGAAAGCTTATTTTGACAGTCTATGCGATTTAGTTTGCATAAATTTTAAAATCTTTGCTTTTGTGATATAATAAGCAGAATATGAGCATCTTTAGGGATGCATATAAAAACAAATAAAAGTGAAATAAAATAGACATTAATAAGAAACTTGTAAGGAGGAATACCATTTATGTGCGGTATTGTAGGTTATGTCGGCAGCGGAGAAGCTTCTGAATTTTTAATTGACGGGCTCCGTCGTCTTGAATACAGAGGCTATGACTCTGCTGGTATCGCTGTGTATGAAAACGGAAAGATCCAGATCGAAAAGAAGAAAGGCGGTCTGGCTAATTTGGAAGCTGTTCTTAAGGAACATCCTCTCCATGGACATATCGGGATCGGTCATACACGCTGGGCTACACATGGACAGCCTTCTGATGTGAATGCACATCCTCACGGCGACTGCCATAATCACTTTGTCATTGTCCACAACGGTATCATTGAAAATTACATGACGCTGAAAAAGGAATTGATTGAAAAAGGTCATGTTTTCAAGTCAGAAACAGATACCGAAGTTGTTGCACATCTTGCAGAAGAACTTGATGATGGCAATTTCCTTTCTACTGTCAGAAAAGTACTGGCTAAAATTGAGGGCTCTTACAGTCTGGTATTCATGGATGATTCCGATCCGGATACCATTATCTGCACGAAGAAGGATAATCCTCTGATTATCGGTCTGGGCAAGGGAGAAAACTTCATTGCTTCCGATATTCCGGCTGTCATCAACCGTACACGCCAGATTTACATCATGAATGATTATGAACTTGCTGTTGTCAAGAAAGACAGCATCACTTTCTATGATCATGATGATAAGGAAATCACAAAAGAAATCCATGAAGTAACATGGAGTGCTGAAGCAGCAGAAAAGGGCGGCTATCCGCATTTCATGCTGAAAGAAATTTATGAACAGCCGAAGGCTATTCATGATACAGTCCAGATTTATCTTAATAAAGACGGATCCGTAAACTTCAAGGATCTCGGCTGGACAGAAGACTGCTTTGATGATATTGACCACATCCTGATCACAGCATGCGGAACTGCTTATCATGCAGGTCTTGTAGCAAAGCATTACATTGAACGCTTTGTCAGAATCCCGGTTTCTGTCGAAATTGCATCTGAATACAGATACAGCAATCCTTTGACGACAAGCAAGACACTCTGTATCGTAGTCAGCCAGTCCGGTGAAACGATTGATACACTGGCAGCCCTGAAAGAAGCAAAGCGTCTTGGCGCAAAGAGCCTTGCTGTTACCAATTCCATCAGCTCTTCCATTGCAAGAGAATCTGATAATGTCATTTACACAATGGCAGGTCCGGAAATTGCAGTTGCATCCACCAAGGCATATACGACACAGCTCGTAGCGCTTCTTCTCCTTGCGCTGTACATGGGACAGCTCAGGAAGACTGTAAAGCCGGAACTTGTCAAGGAAATCACTGATGCCCTGAAAGATCTGCCGAAACAGATCGAAAAGGTACTGAAGGAAAATGATTACATGGCAGAAGTAGCTGAACGTCTGATCAAGGCTCACGATATCTTCTATCTGGGACGTTCCATCGACTATGCGATTGCCATGGAAGGCGCATTAAAACTGAAGGAAGTATCTTATATCCATGCAGAGGCTTATGCAGCCGGAGAATTAAAGCACGGCACTCTTGCCCTGATTACCGAAGATACACCTGTCATTGCTGTAGCTACACAGGATAATGTCAGCTCGAAGATGTACAGCAACATCGAAGAAGTCCGCGCCCGCGGAGCTGAAGTTCTTGGCATCGGTTATGAAGATGATGCAGAAATCGGCAAGTACACGACGGAAACTGTCAGAATCCCGAGAGTGGATCCTTTCATTGCGCCGATCCTTTCCGTTATCCCCATGCAGCTTCTGGCTTACTACACCAGCATCAAGAGAGGCAACAATGTAGATAAGCCCCGCAACCTTGCCAAGTCTGTAACGGTTGAATAATTGAAAATATGACTGGATTGCAAAGAGGCAGGTGGAGAGCCCTGCTTCTGGCAATCTTTTCATTTATGGATATTTTGTCAGTCACCCATTATAACCAAATCGAACATCAAATATCATAAGGAGGCATCGTTATGGATGTTATTTTTTCCGGAATTCAGCCCAGCGGCGACCTTACACTGGGAAATTATCTTGGGGCATTGAAGAATTTTATTCCGTTCCAGGATAAGGCAGAATGCTTCTACTGCATTGTAAATCAGCATGCGATCACAGTCCCGCAGGATCCAAAGCTTCTTCATGAAAGAACAAGAAACCTGGCAGCATTATATATTGCAGCAGGACTGGATCCGAAAAAAGCAACAATTTTTGTTCAGTCTGAAGTGCCGGAACATGCCCTTCTCGGATGGATGATGATCTGCAGCACCTATGTAGGCGAAATGGAAAGAATGACTCAATATAAGTCCAAAGCGCAGAAACAGGAGAAGAAGAACGGCTTTATCCCTCTTGGACTTTTGACCTATCCTCCGCTGATGGCAGCTGATATACTGCTTTATCAGGCAACATTCGTGCCGGTAGGCGATGACCAGCGCCAGCATATGGAAATCACAAGAGACCTGGCAGAAAGATTCAACCGTAAATACGGTGAAGTCTTCACGCTGCCGGAAATGTGGGCTCCTGAAGGAGGCGCACGTGTCATGAGCCTTCAGGAACCGACAAAGAAGATGAGCAAATCGGATGACAACGAATGGGCTACCATTCATATGCTTGATGAACCGGACGTTATTACAAAGAAGATCAAGAGAGCAGTGACCGACTCTATCGGACACGTTCATTATGACAAGGAAAACCAGCCCGGCGTTTCCAACCTGATGAGCATCCATTCCGCTTTCTCGGGCAAGAACTTCGAAGAAATCGAGAAGATGTATGAAGGACAGGGCTACGGCGTGTTCAAGAAAGACCTGATCGATCTCATTGTCGATCAGATGAGCCCGATCCTGAGCCGCTATAAAGAATTGATGGGTAGCCCGGAACTGGATTCCATTCTTGATGAAGGCGCAGCAAAAGCGCATGCAAGAGCAAGCATTACCTATAACAAGGCCATTCATGCCATGGGTCTGTACCGTAAATAAGAAAAAAAGGGTCTGTGACGAAATGTGCAGTCATTTCGCCACAGGCCCTTTTGCGTATGCAGATCATCATATGAAAAAAGGAAGCATGCCGTCTGGCATGCTTCCTTTTATATTATTTTGAAAGATCGATGGAACGGATCTGCTGGCGGAGCGGAAGAACGGAGTAGGGGGCAACGGAGAATTCATCAATGCCCATTCTGAGGAATGTTTCCGTGATGGAAAGGTCAGAACTCAATTCACCGCACATGCCTACCCAGATGCCTGCTTTATGGCCGTTGTCGATGGTCATCTGAATCAGCTTGAGGACAGCCGGATGATGGGGGTTGAAGAAATCAGAAAGGACGCGGCTTGAACGGTCTACAACGAGCGTGTACTGGGAAAGGTCATTGGTACCGATCGAGAAGAAGTCGACTTCCTTAGCCAGCTTGTCGCTGATGAGAGCGGCGGCCGGAGTTTCAATCATGATGCCGATCTGGATCTGATGGTCATAGGCAATGCCTTTCTTATCCAGATCCAGTTTGACCTCATCCAGGATTTCCTTTGCTTTCCATACTTCCCATACCGAAGTGATGAGCGGGAACATGATTGCAATCTTGCCGAATGCGCTGGCACGGAGAATAGCGCGAAGCTGTGTCTTGAATATTTCCGGCCTTTTAAGGGAAATACGGATAGCTCTCATGCCCAGAGCCGGGTTTTCTTCTTTAGGAAGATGGAAGGCAGAGGCATCTTTGTCGCCGCCGATATCAAGGGTACGGATGATGACGCGCTTACCAGTCATCGTTTCAACAGCAAGTTTGTAAATGTTGAACTGTTCTTCTTCGCTTGGAAGGGTATCTCTTCCCATGTAAATGAATTCACTGCGGAAAAGACCGATGCCTTCAGCGTCGTTCTTAAGGACAGCAGCCAGATCGGCGGCAGAGGAGACGTTGGCAGCGACTTCAATCCTGCGTCCGTCTTTCGTTTCACTCGGGACGCCTTTGAGCTCCTGCAGGAGCTGTTTGAGTCTTATGCTCTGATCCTGTTTTTCTTTCATGACAGAAAGCACACCTGGTGTCGGTTCAAGATAAACTGTCCCGGAGAAGCCGTCTATAACAGCGGTCTTTCCATCATAAGCATAGTCTACATCTTCGCCAGTAGCTACAATGGCAGGAACACCCAGAGCGCGGGCAAGGATGGCCGTATGAGATGTCGGTGTGCCTTCTTTTGTGACGAAGCCCAAGATCTTGCTGGTATCCATCTGTATGGTTTCACTTGGTGTCAGGTCGTCAGCATAGAGAATGCATGGTTCATCGGTGGAGAAAAGGACCTTCTTCTGGCGGAGTACGCGCAGAAGAATACGGGAAACTTCCCTCATGTCAGAAACATGAGCCTGCATGTAGGTATCCGAGCCAGCGCTGTAAATCTGGATAAAGTTCTGCTCAGCCTGTCCGATCGCATATTCTGCGTTGACGCTCTGGTTTCTGATAATAGAGCGGATGGAATCAATAAAGGAAGAACTTGTCAGCATATGCTGATAGACCTTGAAAATGAAGGCGTTGTCCAGACCTACATGGGATACGGCTTCCTGATAGAACTGCTCCATTTTGGCACATGCTGTGTTTCTTGCAGAATCAAAACGAGCCACTTCAGTTTCAGGGCGGTCTACCGTGGTCTGAACGATATCAAATTCCTGATGACGGAAAATTTTCAAAGGTCCGATGGTTACCATTCCCGAAATACTTTTACCACTAATTTTTAACATACTTTTCAATCCTTTCTTTGGCAGAGCTGTTGTCAGTCCTCTATGCCTTCGCGTCCTATAACACCCTTATCGTAGTAATGCCTGATTTTCTTCATTTCAGTAATCAGGTCAGCAGAGTCCAGAATCAGTTTCGGAACATTCCTTCCGGTAAAGACAAGCTCGACATTTGGCTTTCGTGCAGAAAGAATCCGCTTTGTATCTTCATCTGTGGCCAGGTCATACCAGCATGCCATATTGTATTCATCGAGGATGACAAGATCATAGCCATCAGAGACAGCTTTCACTGCTTCGTCAATGCCTTTCAGAATGAGCGCACGGTATTCAGCGGGCGGATTTCCTGCCGGATAAATCGTGACCTTGTCTCCCCATGCTTTAATTTCTTCTTCAGTCAGCATGCCTTCTTTTGCAATAAAGTAAGGTTTGCCGAGAGTGATCAGTGTAATTCCGGGAAGCGATTTCAGAATTTTCTGTTCTGAATAGGCCAATGACTTCATGAACTGGATAATGCATACACGATGCCCGGCTCCGATGGAGCGGATTGCCAGGCCAATGGCAGCTGTCGTTTTTCCCTTGCCATCACCTGTATATACTTGAATGTAGCCTTTCATGAGAAGCCCTCCTTTTCAAGCAAATCTGGAAATCGGCCGTGCTTAGGCCAATCTGGCAGAGTAATATGATTCAACTATGATTTAAGCTTATTGATCAAGCTTAATCCTATAAGTCTGATATGAATCTATGAATATTATACAATACCTATGAAAATTTTTCGTCTAATTTCTGAAAGATGCATTTTTATCCTTATCAGTAATTGGAGTGAAATATTTCATCGTCTAAAAAAGGCCCGCAAAAAAGCAGGCCTTTCTAATTAAACTTCGTCACAATGTCTTTTCTTATGCCAGCGGTGTACAGCACAAATACCAATAACAAGAAGCAGCATAAGTACAAATCTGTCGCCATGCTTGGAGAAATAAATCAAGTCATGTCCCAGGAGAACTTCAATCAGGACAGAGGGAATCTTCCCAATCAGAGTTGCCTTTAAATGTTCTTTGATGGAAAGCTTGCTGAGAACAGCAAGCGCAGTGATCAGAATATTAGGAGAGTAAGGAATGGATCTTGCCAGAGCCATATTCTTCACGCTGCCGTATTTGTCCAGCTTGGTAAGCATGTGTTTCTGTTCGATAAATTCACGTGCTTCTTTTCTGAAGAATACGCGTCCTATGTGGAAGCTCAGCTCTATTCCGATGACCTCGCCAAGATAAGAGACAAGAAGTCCTGGAATCAGTCCGAATAATGCACCGTTAATTGTCAAAAATGGGATGGTTGGAATGCAAAAAATGTTGCAAAAAACAAGCAGCCCCAGACTTACGGCAAATGCTCCGTAGCCAAAGGATGTTATATATTTTGACAGGCCATTAATGTCACCAGCCATCGTTAGAGATACCGTATGATAGTAAAATTCGGGGTAGTAGGTTTTCACAATGAAAAACGATACCGCGCAGATTAGGATCAGTCCGATAAGTCCAAGAACCTTCTTAAGTTTATCGATCATGGTTTATCCTTATGCTGTATTTGTAGAGGACAGTTCTGATTTGCCAGTCTGATAAAATAAGATAAGTGCCGCTTTGCCTCAGGCTTGTTCTGAAAGCCTGAAGTGATGTATCGGCATATGACTGGCAAGATATGAAAAAACTTGTATTATATGTTTAGCAGGAATAGTCAGTTATTGAAAAATACTTTGCAAAACTATTACACCACTTATATATTATATTACATCAGAGACGGAGTTTCCAATTTACATAGGTATCTATGTAAATGATTTAAGCAGTATTTTTCTGCTGGAAGGAAGAGATATCCATTATTTTATTCCTTTTCTCATGATAAGAATATTCTTGCATAAAGAAATAAATCCTGCTATTATATACCATATATAAAAGCTGTGAAGGGAAGAAGTCGTGGATTTCTTTACAGAGAGCCATTGGTGCTGGAAAATGGCAGGAAAGAATCGATAAGTCACCCCGGAGCTGACTCTAAGTCCGCCGCGCACGTTACGCGCTAATGAGAGATCATTTCTTAATGATTATTTAGGTGGTACCGCGGAAGCACTCTTTCGTCCTATAGATGGATGGAAGAGTTTTTTTATTTTAACAGGAGTTGAAAAACATGGCCGATTTAAAAGATCAAAAGCTGGACAAGTATGATCCAAGCGAAATTGAACAGGGTTGGTATCAGTATTGGGAAGATCATGGCGTTTTTCATGATGAACCGGATCCGGAGAAAGAACCGTACAGCATCGTTCTTCCGCCGCCGAACGTTACCGGCCAGCTTCACATGGGACATGCCCTTGATAACACACTGCAGGATATCCTTATCCGTTACAAGAGAATGCAGGGATATAACGTTCTCTGGCTGCCGGGCAAGGATCATGCCGGCATAGCAACTCAGGTTAAGGTAGAAAAGCAGATTGCTGAAGAAGGCCTCAGCAAGTATGATCTCGGCCGTGAAAAATTCCTGGAACGCGTTTGGCAGTGGAAAGAGAAGTTTGGAAACCGTATCGGCCTTCAGATCAGAAGACTGGGTTCTTCCTGCGACTGGCAGAGAGAACGTTTCACGATGGATGATGTCTGTGCACGTGCGGTAAGGGAAGTTTTCTTATCCTTATATGAAAAGGGCCTGATTTATCAGGGATTCAGAATTACAAACTGGTGCCCGAGATGCCAGACTGCCCTTTCTGATATCGAAGTAGAACATGAGGATGAAGTCGGACATCTTTGGTATTTCAATTACCCGATCGTCGGTGAAGACGGATATGTCCAGATTGCAACGACACGTCCTGAAACAATCCCGGGGGATACAGCCGTTGCTGTCAATCCAAATGATGAAAGATATGCCCATCTTGTAGGCAAGAAGGTAAAACTTCCGACAACAGACCGTGAAATTCCGATCATTGCTGATGATTATGTAGATATGGCATACGGCACAGGCTGCGTCAAGATTACTCCGGCGCATGACCCGAACGACTTTGAGGTGGGAAGCCGCCACAATCTTGAGACCATCATCATCATGAACAAGGACGGCACGATGAACGAAAAGGCCGGCAAGTACAACGGCATGGACCGTTATGAAGCCAGAAAAGCCATCGTTCAGGATCTGAAGGATGCCGGTCTTCAGGTAAAGATTGAAGAAACAAAGCATGCTGTCGGACACTGCTCCCGCTGCAAGACGATCGTAGAACCGATGACAACCAAGCAGTGGTTCGTCAAGATGAAACCGCTTGCCGGCCCTGCCATGGAAGCCGTTACATCCGGCAAAACAAAGTTTGTTCCGGAACGCTTCTCCAAGACATACATTCAGTGGCTTGAAAACATCCATGACTGGTGCATTTCCAGACAGCTCTGGTGGGGTCACAGAATTCCGGTATGGTACTGTGATGACTGCGGCGAAGTAAGCGCATCCCGCACGGATCTGACAAAGTGCCCGAAATGCGGAAGCGAACATATTCATCAGGATCCGGATGTCCTTGATACCTGGTTCTCCTCTGCACTCTGGCCATTCTCAACAATGGGCTGGCCGGAACAGACACCGGTTCTCAAGCAGTGGTATCCGACATCCACGATGGTCACCGGTTATGACATCATTTTCTTCTGGGTTGCCAGAATGATGTTCATGTCTATGGAATTCATGCATGAGATTCCGTTCAAGTACGTATTCATTCACGGTCTGGTCAGGGATTCCCAGGGTAGAAAGATGTCCAAATCCCTTGGCAACGGCATCGATCCGCTTGAAGTCATTGAGAAGTACGGCGCTGATGCACTGCGCTTTACCCTCGTTACCGGAAACACACCGGGCAATGATATGCGCTTCTACTATGAGAGAGTAGAAGGAAATAGAAACTTTGCCAACAAGCTCTGGAACGCAACAAAGTTCACACTGATGAACCTGGATGACTATGACAAGGATTTCGTCCCGTCCAAAGACCAGCTGACACTGGCAGACAAATGGATTCTTGACCGCCTTGCTTATACAGAAGATTATGTAAGCAATAACCTTGACAAATTCGAACTGGGTGAAGCTGCTGACAGCATTTACAATTTCGCATGGAACTATTTCTGCGACTGGTACATTGAAACTGCAAAAGCCCGTCTCTATGGCGAACACAATGATGACAGAAAAGTCACGCAGTATGTCCTTGTTTATACATTGACACGCATGCTTGCCCTGCTGCATCCGTTCATGCCGTTCATTACAGAACACCTCTGGCAGCATCTGCCGCATGAAGGAGAAACACTGGCAAGAGCTCCATGGCCGAAGGCTGATGAAAACTTAAGATTCCCGGTTGAATCGGAACAGTTTGACCGCATTATGGATGCCATCAAAGCAATCCGCAATATGCGTGCCGAAGCAAATGTAGCGCCAAACAAGCAGTGCCATATCCAGAATGTTGTCCTTCGTGATGACCTGAAGAAGTGCCTTGAAGAGAATAAGGGATACTTCGAAAAACTGGCTCATGTTGAAACCATGGATATCCTGCCGGCAGATGCAGACAAGCCTGAAAATGCGCTGACTGCAGTCGTTACAGGCATGGAAATCTATCTGGAACTGAAGGGCCTGATTGATACTGCCAAGGAAAAGGAAAGAATCGAGAAGAGCAAAGCATCTCTTGAAAAGGAAATTGCCAGAACATCCGGCAAGCTCAATAACAAGGGATTCCTGGCCAAAGCTCCGGAAGATGTTGTAAAGAAGGAACAGGACAAACTGGCTGAATTCGAAGAAAAGATGAAATCTTTGAATGAACGCCTTGCCTTCCTTGAAAACCTTTAATCAATGATTGACACTGACACTGCCTCTTGGGAATACCGACTGGCAGTATTATGGTGTCTTATCCAGGGAGAATAAAGCATTACAGCAGGCAATGATTTTCTTTCGACTTTATTTATTTCAATCCGGAAGGGATGAGTCAGATCCACGGCCGGAAAAGGAGAATCGATGAATTATCAGGAATCAGTAACTTACTTGGAACAGGCTGCTTCTTTCGGCATCAAGCCGGGTCTTGAACGTATTCAGGCAATTCTGGAAAAGCTTGGACATCCGGAAACAGCTTACAGAACAATCCATGTAACAGGAACAAATGGCAAGGGCAGCGTTGTTGCCATGATTACCAGCGTTCTGGAAAATGCACAGCTGAAAATAGGCAGATATGTGTCACCGCACCTGATTGACTACACGGAACGCATCTATGTAGGCGGCCACGACGTGACAAAGGAAACTTTTGCAAAAGCGGCTACTGTTGTCAAAGAAGCTGCCGATCAAGTTATTGCTGAAGGCGTTGAAGCTCCGACTGAGTTTGAACTGCTGACAGCGATGGCCTTCTGGATCTTCCGCGAAGAAAAGGTGGATTATGCGGTTGTCGAAGTGGGCATGGGAGGACTTTATGACTCCACCAATGTCATTCTTCCAGTCGTCTCAATCATTACGAATGTGGCAATGGATCACATGAAGTATCTGGGAAATACCCTGGAAGAAATCGCCCATCAGAAAGCCGGCATTATCAAGACGGGAATCCCTGTAGTTACCGCTGCGCAGCATGTTGCCTTGAAGAAACTCAAGAAAGAAGCTCACGAAAAGGGCTCCAGAATCTACTTCTACGGAAGAGACTTTGAAATTGATTCCAGAAGCAAATGGAAAAACGGACAGGTTGTTGTCGTCAAGAGAAAAGACATGCCGAAGGAACTGGAAAAGAGTCTGCTTTACGTTCCTTTTGTCGGTGCGCATCAGGCTGTCAATGCAGCCGTTGCCACAATGGCAATTTCTGTTGTCATGAAGCAGGATGACCGCATCAATGAAAATGACTTGAGAGAAGGCCTGGCAAGAAGCCAGTGGAAGGGACGCTTCGAAATCCATGATGTCAAGGGTGTTACCTATGTCATGGACGGCGCCCATAACCCGGCAGGCGCAGAAGCTCTTGGCGAAGCTTTGGATGAACAGTATCCTGGAAAACGCAGAATTTTCGTATTTGCCTCCCTGGCAGATAAAGATACGGAAACCGTTCTCCAGCTCCTGGTACGCAAGGGTGATATGGTATTTGCATGTGAAGCACCAACACCGAGAACACGCAAGGCAGAAGAAATCGGAACCATGCTTGAATCACAGAAAATCAAAGCTGAGTTCAAGGCAGAACACAGTGTAGATGAAGCACTTTCCGACGCTGCCGCGGCCGCTGGTGAAAACGATATCGTCATGATCTGCGGATCCCTGTATATCCTGGGAGATGCAATCCGCTTCATTGAGGAAAAAGAAGCATCCGCTGCAGAAGAGACTAAATAATGACCGCAATAAAAAGCTGTGAAAATGAACAATCATTTTCACAGCTTTTTTGCATATCCATCAAAATACACATATTTGATTTAGTAATCATCAAATGATAAATAATCATCATTATCTTGCCGCTGATTCGCTTATGTGCTATAATACTTATATAAAAATAGTAAATAGTATACTCTTGTTATGATATGTCGAGTATTATTTCAAATAAAGGAGCTGTCAAATGATTACAGAACGTGAAATCTTCTTAACGAATCCAGATGAAAAGGCTGCAGTCATAGAATTTTTAAATGGATTTGGACTTACCTTTACAGGCAATATCGATTATACGATGGGACTTTTTGAGGACGGAAAGCTGATCGGGACAGGCTCACTCGGCGGCAGAGTCATGCGTGATATTGCCATCAGCAAAGATTACCAGAAGAAGGGGCTGACAAGAAGAATCATCCGCAACCTTCAGGGAGAATCATACCGCCGCGGAATTACGGGAAATCAGATTTTCACAAAACCGGCCAATGTACCGGTCTTTGAGCATATGGGATTCAAATGCGTCGCTGTCGCTGAACCATATGCAGCGCTTCTTGAACATGGCACGGATACACTGGAGGATTACCTGGGGAGGGTACGCGCCATCCTTGGCTCCGGCGAAGGCAAGAACCGCGGCGCTATTGTCATGAACTGCAATCCTTTCACATTAGGCCACAGGAGCCTTGTCGAATATGCTCATAACAACTGCGATGAAGTCATCATCTTTGCTGTCAGGGAAGACAGGAGCGTATTCCCATTCTCCGACAGATTTTCCCTTCTCAAGCAGGGCGTAAGGGATATGAAGGGCGTAGAAGTCATCAGCGGCGGAGATTATATTATTTCCAATGCTACATTCCCGACATACTTCATTAAGGGCACCGATGAACTCGCTGCCCAGACAAAGCTGGATGCAACAGTTTTTGCAACCAGGATTGCTCCGGCCCTCAACATCAGCGTCAGATTTGTCGGGGAAGAACCGACAGATAAAACAACACTTGCTTATAATAAGGCAATGAAAGAAGTGTTCAACGAAAGCGGCATCGAGCTGAAGGAAATCCCCAGAGAGCAGAAGGGAAATCAGATCGTATCTGCTTCCACCGTCAGAAAGGCACTTGCCGAAGATGACTGGGAAACGGTATACCGCATGGTTCCAAAGACGACGCTTGTTTATCTGAAGAGTGATGCAGGACAGGAAGTCATACGCCGCATCAAGATGATGGACAAGATCAAGAAGATGGAAGCAGAAGAAGCGGCAAAGAAAACAGAACCGGAAAAAGAAAAGTAATATTGGTCAATAAAAAAGGAAGGCTCTTTCGGGCTCTCCTTTTTATTATCTATTCAGATTATTTCAATCCGAGTTCATCCTTGTGCTCAGTCATGCCGTCAATGCAGGCCTGCATGACAACATTCTGGTCAAGGCCGAGCATCTCAAAGCCTTTCTTGATGACGTCACGATTGCATCCGGCAGCAAATCTTTTATCCTTGAATTTTTTCTTCAGGCCTTTGACATCCATGCCTGTAATGCCTTCAGGACGCATGAGGGCGTATGCATGGACGACACCGGTCAATTCATCTACCGTAAAGAGACTTTTTTCAATGTCAGTCGTCGGAATGACTTCATCCGTGCATAATCCATATCCATGAGAAATGATTGTCTTGATATCATCCTCATCGACACCTTCGGGGGCCAGGAATTCCCTGACATGATGGCAGTGCTCATTCGGGTATTTTTCATAGTCTACATCGTGAAGATAACCGATTGCTTCCCAGTGATCCTTGTCACCGCCGTAGATGGCAGCCATAGCGCCCATAGCAGCACTGACGGCAGCTGCATGAGTGAAAAGATGATCCTCTGTCGTGTATTTCGGCAGTATTTCCTTTGCTTTTGCTAACGTTAACTGACACATAAAGAACCCTCCTTAAAATGCAGGCTTTAAAGTTTTGAATTATAATAAACAATAGAACAAAGAACGCCGTGTGTCAATGCTTTGAGAAGTATAATCCAGGGGAAAGGCTGCCCGGATAAGACTTTCAAATTTATCATGTAAGAGAGGAGAGAGGGGAAATGGCTGAAGAGAATAGCAGTATTGAAAAGCTGGCTGAGATGATAAAGGACCACCAGCATATTGTTTTCTTTGGCGGAGCAGGTGTTTCTACGGAATCTGCAATCCCGGATTTTCGCGGCAAGAACGGATTGTATTATCAGAAGGTAAGCGAGAAATGGTCTCCGGAAGAAATGCTTTCCCACCATTTTTACAGGGAGCATCCGGATTTGTTTTTCACTATGTACAAGAAAATGGCGGAAACAATCAGCCATGCGAAGCCTAATGCGGCGCACAGGGCATTGGCAGAGCTTGAGAAGATGGGAAAACTTTCCGGTGTCGTCACTCAGAATATTGACGGGCTCCATCAGAAAGCAGGGAGCAGGAATGTAGTGGAACTTCACGGCTCCACGCTTCACAATACCTGCGAAAAGTGCAGAAAGCGGTATGATCTTCCTGAATTCATCTCCCGCTCAAATCCAGTGCCGCATTGCGACTGCGGCGGCATCATAAAGCCGGATATAGTGCTTTATGAAGAGTCGCTCGATATCAATGCCATAGATGATGCTGTATGGCTCATACGCGGCGCGGATATGCTGATCATCGGGGGAACCAGTCTTGCCGTTTATCCTGCCGCAGGATTTATCAATGAGTTCAGTGGGGATGCACTGGTCATTATCAACAGGGATGCTACATCCAAAGATAACGCTGCTGATCTTGTCTTCCGTGATAATATAGGGGAAGTCCTGGGAAATACTGTCAGGATTCTCAGGGGAGAATGATTGCGGAAGGATATTGAATTTATGATATGGGCTTGTTTTTTGAAAAAAGGCAGGCTATAATTAGAAACATAATTTTACATATGGTGATGAGGCCCGCATACGATACGTATGCGGGCCTTTGACTTTTGGGAGGTGGGAATTGTGATAACATTCATTTTTTGTGGAACTGCTTCTAAGAATGAAAGAAACTATAAAGCATATGTGCATACGGGTTATCGACAGTGAGTAAAATCCGGATAATGAATAATTTTATAGATGGCAAAGATGTCATGACGAAGACTGCGTCATGATTTTTTTATTGGAGGGAATCTATATATGAAAAAGTATCTTTTACCCCTGTCATTTCTCTTAATGACACCAGGCGCTGCTCTGGCAGCAGATGGAGAAAACGCCCTGAATGGGGCAGACACTGCTTACGTAGCAATAGCTGCGCTTCTGGTCCTGATCATGACGCCGGCGCTGGGATTTTTTTATGGCGGCCTCGTAAGAAGAAAGAATACAATCAATACGATCATGATGCCCATGATATGCCTGGCTATCTTCACCGTACAGTGGTTCCTCTACGGGTATTCCCTGTCTTTCGGACCGGATGTCGGAGGTATTATCGGGAATCTTGACTGGGCATTCTTCAAGAATGTAGGCATGGCAGCCGAACCGGAGTATTCTGAAACGATTCCGCATATACTCTTCGCCTTGTTCCAGATGGCATTTGCTATCCTGACACCGGCAATCATAAGCGGCGGAATTGCTGAAAGAATGAGATTTCCTGCTTACTGCCTGTTTGTCCTTCTTTGGGGGACTCTGGTTTATGATCCGATGGCCCACATGGTCTGGGGCGTGGGTGGCCTAATCCGCGATATGGGCGGACTTGATTTTGCTGGTGGAACGGTTATCCATGTAACATCAGGCTTCTCCGCACTGGCTGCTGCTGTTATCATTGGAAAGAGAAGAGGATACGGAATCCTGACCATGCATCCTCATAATATCCCCTATGTATGCCTTGGCGGCAGTTTCTTATGGCTTGGCTGGTTTGGATTCAACTCCGGTGCAGCTCTCAATGCATCGGATGTCATGGCGCAGGCTCTGGCCAACACGGGCATTGCTTCCTGCACGGCCGGATTGGTCTGGGTGCTGATTGAACAGATCCTTCATAAAAAGATGACGGCACTGGGCCTTATGACTGGCATCCTGACCGGGCTGGTAGGTATTACGCCGGCAGCCGGATTCGTAGATGCTTCGGCCTCTTTCCTGATCGGCATAACAACTCCTCTTGTCTGCTATTTCTTTGTTTCCTATGTAAAGGCAAAACTTGGGTATGATGATACGCTTGATGCATTTGGCTGCCATGGTGCAGGCGGCGTATGGGGTGCATTAATGACTGGCGTATTCTGCACGAAGGCAGTCAATCCTGCCGGGGCTGACGGACTTCTTTATGGAAATCCGGCCCAGATGATTCCGCAGATTACAGGAATTGTTACAGGGATTATCGTTGCCGTTGTCATGACCGTATTAATTCTGAAGATTCTTGGCGCATTCATGCAAATCCGTGCGACGGCTTCCGAAGAAGCACAGGGGCTTGACCTGATCGACCATGGCGAACGTGCTTATTTCAAGTTATAAGGAGCCTGCTATGAGTGAAGAAAAGAAGATATACAAGGTAGATGCAGTGATTCGTCCGGAAAAACTGGAAGAATTAAAAGACAAGCTTTACGAAATTGGTGTTACTGGAATTACAGTGACCGAAGTCTATGGGTGCGGACTCACCAGAGGGCAGGAGGAAATTTATAGAGGAAGCGTACTCTATGTGAATCTTCTTCCCAAAATCAAAGTGGAAATCGTCATCTACGAAACACCGCTTGATACATTGATTGATACCATCCGCGGCGTCTGCAATACAGGGCATGTCGGGGATGGAAAGATTTTCGTCTCTGAATTGTATACAGCGGTCAAAATACGTACAGGAGAAAGAGGCGGCGCAGCCATTATCGATGATAAGGCCTAGGAACGCGGACAAATTTATTTATTCCTCAATCGGCATATTTGATGTCATTTTCAGCACGGAAAAAGGGAATTGACGATTCGTCTGTATTGTCGTATCTTATCCCTCTTTTGCTGTTGACAGCTTTGGCGTATTGCATCTATAATGATAAATAAGCATCACAGGTCTGTGGCTGAAAATCGATGGCAGTCGCAGCCAAAACGATCCACGTAACGCAGAAAAAATTTCTGCTGAGCATGGTGCGGTTTAGAAGTAAGTCCTGCCGGTAAACCGAGAGGGTTAGTAGTGAGAGTGAGAGGGAACACCGGGTAGCGAAAGCTCCAGCAGGCGAGTGTGGGGTCAAAAGCCAGGTCAGCTGTGGATGCTTATTTAAAAAAGTCATATGGGCGATGAACAAAAGAAGTACCTCAGGTTTGTCATACAGAGAGGACAGGAATCGGTGAAACTGTCTTGATTAAACGGAGCGAAATGCATTTGTGAGCTGAAAAGGGGAAACGTAGTATCCTTTTCCGTATGTTTGCGATAAAAACATTTTGAGCGGCTTATGCCGACAGAGTGGATAACGGGCCACCGTCTCTGTGAGGCGGTGGTTTTTTAATGGAAGCTGGCAGACAGTTCAATTAAAAGAAAGCAGTGTCTCACTGGTATTAAGGGCTGCGGATTCCAAATAGTCATTGGAGGAATTTTTATGGAAGAAATCAAAGTTTATAACACACTGACAAAGGAGAAAGAAGTTTTCAAGCCGATCACTCCTGGCGAAGTCAAGATTTATGTCTGCGGAGTAACGCCATACAATCATCCGCATATCGGAAATGCGCGTCCGGCAGTTACATGGGATATCATCCGCCGTTATCTTGAATACATCGGCTACAAAGTAAAATTCGTACAGAATTTCACGGATGTCGATGATAAGATCATCAATAAAGCGAATGCAGAAGGCACCGACTGGAAGACAATTTCCGACCGTTACATTGATGCATACTTCAAGGTCATGGATGCGCTGCATGTACGCCGTGCAGACGTTTATCCAAGAGTTTCCGATCATATGGATGATATCATTCATATGGTGGAAGAACTGATCAAAAACGGACATGCCTATGTTTTAGGCGGCGATGTTTATTATGACATTTCCACATTCAAGGACTATGGCAAATTGTCCGGAAGAAAAGTGGAAGATATGCTCGCCGGCGCCCGCATTGAAGTCAACGATGAAAAGAGAAACCCGGGCGACTTTGCCCTTTGGAAGGCAGCAAAGCCGGGTGAACCGTTCTGGGAAAGCCCGTGGGGCAAGGGAAGACCAGGCTGGCATATTGAATGCTCTGCCATGTCTACCCATTACCTGGGAAATACCATTGATTTCCATGGCGGCGGATCCGATCTTATTTTCCCGCACCATGAAAATGAAATTGCCCAGTCCGAAGGATGCACAGGCTGCCATTTCGTAAATTACTGGCTGCACAATGGATTTATTACCATTAATTCTGAAAAGATGAGCAAGTCTCTCAACAACTTCTTCCTTGTGAAGGATGTCCTTGAAAAGTATTCCGGAGATGCTCTCCGTTTCTTCCTCCTGTCTACTCATTACAGAAGCCCGCTTGACTTCTCCGATGACCGTCTGGAAGAAGCAGAAAAGAATATGGACAAGCTGAAAGATGTCATTGCCCGCATCAAGGAAATGTCCTCCATGGAAGGCAGCGAGGAAACAGAAGCTTCCAGGAAACTTGCTGAAGCAGCAGACCATGCCATGAAGGTATTCCATGAAGCCATGGATGATGACTTCAATACAGGCCTCACAACCGGTGCCATGTTTGAACTGGCAAAGGCAATCAATGTATATTACAACGAAGTACATGCAGGCACTGTATTCAACAAGGAAGCTGCCGATAAAGCAGGACAGACATTCAAGACAATTCTCGACGTCCTTGGCATTCTGGAAAAGGAATGGAAGAAAGAAGAAGCCTATGACGACAAAGACTATAATGATCTCATGAATGTTCTTCTTGAAATCAGACAGTCGGCAAGAAAAGCCAAACAGTATCAGATTGCTGATGAAATCCGCGACAAGCTTGGCGAAATCGGTATTGTGATTGAAGATACTCCGACGGGAGCAAGGTGGAAAAAACGTGGAGTTTAAAAGAGTCCTCTTTTTAAAAAAACAGATGACGCGCAAAATAGGAAAGGCATCTCCTGCTCTTAGTGAGCAGGAGGTTTTTTCCATGGATGCGCTGACACTGGCTTATATCGGCGACGTATGCTGGTCTTTCTTCATCAGGAAAGCTTTGATTGATACAGGAATTTATAATGTTCAAATTTTAAACAGCCTGGCCTCTGAAATGGTATCGGCCAAATGGCAGAGCCGTATCCTCTTTGATATCATGGAACTTCTGTCAGACAGGGAGCTCAAGGTCTGCAAACGTGCAAGAAATACACATTCCAATGTGCCGAAGAGTGCAACTGTCGAGGAATATCGAGAATCGACAGCTTTTGAAGCTCTGATCGGTTATCTGTATCTTTCGGGCCAGACGGAACGACAGAATTTTATCATGGCCAGGGGACTGCGCTTTTTAGCGGAGGAAATGAATGATGAAGGATAAAAGAGCATCTCATACAACCAGGGAAAAAGATTCCTCGTATAAGCAGAACAAAGACACAGGCAGAAACGAAAAGCGTCCGAAGAGCATGCAGGCAAAAAGGAGAAATCCCGCCCAGCACAGGGGAGAAAGAAAGCACGACATTGATACTTCCCTTGTGACATACGGAAGAAACAGTGTCATGGAATTTCTGCGTGCCGGAAAGGTCAGGCAGATCTATCTTAAAAGCGGCAGACATGATGAAAGGCTTCAGGAAATCCTTGAAGAAGCAAAATCACGTGCTGTTCCGATAAAGGAAGTGGAGGAAGAAGAACTTGACTCCATGTCCGGCGGTGTTGTCCATCAGGGAATCGCTGCGCTTCTCTTCCCTTATGAGTATCAGGATATGAACGCTGTCATTAAGAAATGGGAAGGAAAGGATCCGATTTTCATTCTTCTTGATGGAGTGGAGGATGTCAGGAATTTAGGCGCCATTGTCCGCACAGCTGAATGCGCCGGTGCTGCCTGTGTGCTTCTGCCGAATCATAAAAGCTCTCCTGTCACAGCAGCCGCTATGAAAACAGCAGCAGGCGCTTTCGCATATCTTCCTGTCTGCAGGATCGGCAACATACAGCAGACGTTGAAGTATCTGAAAGAAAAAGGTTTCTGGGTTGTGGGAACAGACATGGACGGGGAAAGCTTGTATTATGAAGCCAACCTCAAAGGGCCTCTTGTCATTGTCATGGGCGCGGAAGGAAAAGGGATGAGTCCTCTTACGCGCAGGATGTGTGATTTCTGTGTCCGTATCCCCATGAAAGGAAAGGTCTCGTCACTGAACGTTTCCGTGGCGGCGGCTTTATTGCTGTATGAGGCGGTAAAACAGAGGAATTAAATCATGAGAGATCTCTATCTGGTTGATGGATATAATGTGATATTCTGGGTGCCGGATGTATTTGGCAGAGATGATCTGGAATCCAGCCGGAAAAAGCTGATCGACCTTCTTCAGGATTACGGAGCCCATAACAATATAGAAATGATTGTTGTGTTTGATGGCATGGGCACATCGACAAAAGTGAAGAAGGAAGTATTGTCGGATTCTTTTGCCATTGTCTTTACTCCGAGCAGGATGACAGCAGACAGCTATATAGAAAAGGAATCCCGAATTGCAATAATAAGTTGAACACCCGGC
>NZ_FR896353.1:0-4844 GCF_000435155.1 Dialister sp. CAG:357
TATTTTTATCCCACAAAAAAGCGTGAAGAACCAACTTATGAAACATTTGTGTTGTTACCGCTGATGTCAACTGGTATCCGGCGCACCTTCTCTTCCAGAGCAAGGTCAAGGGCGTACTTCCCCGTCTGGAAAGGCGAGTTTAGCGGCGCTCGAGGAATATGCCCTCCCACGCAAAAAGGACTGTAACAAATGATCGCATTTGCCGCAGTCCTTTTTTATACATTATATAGTAGTCTCTTTTAGTCTCTAACTTCGATGACTTCGTCTTCGCTCTTTCTGGCGAGCGGGCAGGGGTTGTGGTTCGGGTAGCCGAATGCCATGGCGAGGACCATCTGTCCTTTGCCGAGCCATTCGGTGAGTTCTTCGTAGGCGAAGAAGATGTTTCCGATCCAGAGGCTGCCGATGCCCATGGAGGTGGCCTGGAGTGCCATGTTCTGGGCTGCTGCGCCGATGGCCTGGACGTCGCTCAGTTCATGGATCTTGTCTGCCGGTGTCCATTCTTCTTCGATGTCGCGGCCGTTCGGGTTGACGATGAATACGATATTGTATGCTTCTTTCATGCATTTGAGGGTGAAGCGTGCGTTGGTGTAGAGGTCCGAACTTCCTGCGAGGACGCCTTCGCCTTTTTCGGAGCGTTCGATGCCTTTTTCCATGAGGGCGAGCATTTCATCCTTGCTCTTGCCTCTGACGACGACGAATTTCCATGGCTGGCGGTTCTTTGCGGACGGTGCCCACATGCCTGCGCGGAGGATTTCTCTCATATCTACTTTGGAGATCGGGTTGCTCTTGAAGAATCTGACACTTCTTCTCTTGAAGATCACGTTGTACATACTATTTCCACCTTTCATCTGACTCGGGTTCATATTTCCTAATTATACACCCGGATTGTAAAAATGAAAAAACCCGATATGCAAAGTCTCTGTCATTTCCTGCTCCCCTTCCAAGCCGGGTCCGATACCGGCGGAATTTTATCTTATTGACTATTAGTCTAAAGACTTGATTTTCTTGTAAAAAACACATATAATAATCCTTATATTGTATTTAATGGAGGAGTCCGGAATTTTTCCGATAGAAGAGGATTTTAAGAGTGATTGAGGAAATTTACAAAAGAAGGAGTACCCGTCATTTCCTGCAGAAGCCTATCGCACAGGAAGATCTTGACGAGATTCTGACAGCAGCTACGTGGGCTCCGTCAGAAAAGAATGAACAGCCATGGAAGTTCATCATCATCCGTGGTGAAGAAAGAAAAGCTATGGTGAAGTGCCTGAAGAAGGGCATCATGCGCAACCGTAAAGGCGATGAGACTGCCATTTTCAGCAAGGGATATGACAAATTCATTCCTTCTGCCATCTATACAGCACGCGTCCTGGAACAGGCACCGGTCATTGTATTCGTAGTGAATACCAAGGGCATGGACTATCGTCAGTCCTACCCGTCTGACAAGTACATGATGGAACTGGCTGATATCCAGTCCATCAGTGCAGCCATCCAGAATATGTGCCTCGAAGCAACTGCCAGAAACATCGGAAGTCTCTGGACTTGCAACATTTTCTTCGCGTATGACGAACTGAAGGAATGGCTCCACGCTGACGGCGAAATGGTCGCAGCTATCGCTCTTGGTTACACGGACAAGGAAATCAAAGCCATGCCAAGAAAGCCGTTGGCTGAAGTCGTAGAATACCGCGGCGAATACCCGCAGCCGAAGGACGAATTCCAGGAAGCCGCTGAAGCAGAATAAATACCGATAGCCGAACTCCTATGAAGGATGATCCTCACAAAGAGGATCATCCTTTTTTGTGCAGGAAATCCGCACCCCTCCCCTTTGATTTTTCCCATCATTAGGGCTACACTGAAGAAAACAGAAAGATTCTTATTCCCCGAAAGGAGGCGTCGTATGAAAGGACTTTTGACGGCTGCGGGGCTTTTTCCGCATCCGCCTATCATGGTTCCCGAAATCGGCGGGAAGGAAACGAAGAAAATCCAGCAGACGATGGACGCGGTCCGGAAATCCATGAAGCTCATCATGGAGACGGATCCGGAGACGGTCGTCGTCATGTCTCCGCATAATCTTTGCCTGCCGAGCGGGCCTGCCATTTTCATCAAGGAAAACCTCGCAGGTGATCTCATGTATTTTGGGCACCCCGAGGTTTCGATGGAATTTTCCGTCGACCAGGAGCTCGCCGAGGCGGTCATGAAGGAAGCCGAGCCGGTCATCCCGCTTTTCCGCATGGATGAGGCGGCAGCGAAGAAATTCGGACGGAAGATTGAAATCGACTGGGGCATGTTCGTCCCGATGTACTTCCTGAAGGAAGCCGCTTTCAAAGGAAATGTCCTTCTCTTCTCGCCCTGCTTTACGAATTACGACATGAACAAGGTGCTTGGAGAAATCGTCACGAACTGCGCTGAAAAGCTGGGCCGGCGCATTGCCATCGTCGCATCCGGCGACCTCTCCCACCGTCTGACGAAGGATTCGCCGAACGGCTACGGCCCTGACGGCATCGTCTTCGACCGGGGCGTCATGAAGGCGCTCGAAGGGAAAACGATGGAACCGCTCCTCACGATGACCGATGATTTCATCGAACGCATCGGCATGTGCGGCCTGCCCTCGGTCTATTTCCTCTTCGGCGCGCTCTCCGGCAAGGAATGGTCCATCCCCGTCCTCTCGCACGAAGGCCCCTTCGGCGTCGGCTACGGCGTCTGCCTCTGCCTGCCCGAGGAAGCCGATGGGCGAAAAGAAGCCCATGATATCCGCGTGCGTCTGGCCAGGGACTCGATTGCCGAGTACCTGAAGACGGGAAAACTTCCCAAACCGCCAGCGGACATTCCCGAAGAGCTCAAGGAAAGAGCCGGCGTCTTCGTGTCCCTTCACGAATTCGGCGCCCTCCGTGGCTGCATCGGGACGATCCTTCCCGTCCGAAATTCGGCGGCTGAGGAAATCATCCATAACGCAAAAGCCGCGGCGAGTGAAGACCCGCGGTTCCCGCCCGTCAATCCCTACGAGCTGGACGACCTCGACATTTCCGTCGACGTCCTTTCCGCACCAGAGCCCATTTCCTCGGAAGGCGACCTTGACCCGAAAATCTACGGCGTCATCGTCGAAAGAGGATTCCGAAGAGGCCTTCTCCTCCCCGACCTGCCGGGCATCACCGATCCCCGTGAGCAGGTCGAAATCGCCCGCCGGAAAGCAGGCATCGGAGCCGATGAGCCCGTCAAAATGTATCGTTTCACCGTCCGGAGGTACTACTGATCCTCCGGCCTTTCGGAGGCATCATGGAAGCTGTATTTTATGAAAGAAATACCGATGGCAGCATCGTCTGTCATCTTTGCCCGCACGAGTGCCAGATCCCTCTGAACCACAGAGGCTGGTGCCGCACGCGACTGAACGACCACGGGCTGCTGCGCGCCGTCACATACGGCATGTGCACGTCCGCCGCGCTCGACCCCATCGAGAAGAAGCCCTTCGCCCACTTCCATCCGGGCTCGCGCATCCTCTCCATCGGGAGCATGGGCTGCAACATGTGCTGCCCCTTCTGTCAGAACTGGGAAATTTCCCAGGCAGAACCGGCCTTCCGCCGCATGACGCCCAAGGACGTCCTGGACCTTGCCATTTCCACAAGGAAAGAAGGAAATATCGGCGTCGCCTACACGTACAACGAGCCCCTTCTGTCCTACGAATTCATCCGTGACACCGCGCCCCTCATCAAAGAGGCCGGCATGGTGAACGCCATGGTCACCAACGGCTGCGTGAACGAAGAGCCGCTCACTGCCCTTCTTCCCCTGATCGATGCATGGAACATCGACCTCAAGACATGGGACCCAGAGCTCTACCGCTCCTGGGGCGGCGACCTTCCCACCGTGAAACGCACCATCGTCCGCGCCAGTGAAGTGTCTCACGTCGAAATCACCTGCCTCATCATCCCGGGTGTCAACGACGACCCCGAAGCCTTCGAAGACCTTTCCGTCTGGCTCGCCTCCGTCAGCCCGGACCTTCCCCTCCACATCACCCGTTTCTTCCCGCGCCTCCGCATGCAGGACCTGCCGCCGACACCCGTCGACACCCTCGTCAGGCTCGGAAATATTGCCAAAAAATCTCTCCGCCACGTCAACATAGGAAATACAGAAACCCTGAAACTCCTCCGCCGCGGCTGGACCAATGAATCGTAAAGGAGACCCATCATGCTCGAAAAACCACCCGTAACCATCATCGACCACGCCAACGGCGGAAAAGGCCGCATCATCTTAGAACACATCGCAGGCCCGGAAACCCTCCGCGAAAACGCACGCCTCTTCGTCAAAGCCACCCTCGAAAAGGGCTGCTCCATGGGCGTCCACAAACACAAGGGCGACCGCGAGATCTACCACATCCTCTCCGGCAAAGCCCTCTACACCGACAACGACAAGACCTACGAAATGAACCCGGGCGACTCCGCCTGCTGTGAAAACGGAAACTCTCACGGCATCGAAAACATAGGAGAAGAAAACCTCGTCTTCATCGGACTCATCCTGTACGATCTGGATAAGAAGGAAGAATAAGAGTAAGACAGGAAAAGCCCCGCAAATGCGGGGCTTTTTAGATGGCGGAACCAGAAATCATTAAATTTAAAATGCTATTTTACCCCCAAATCATCAAATTTAAAATGGAGTTTTACCCCCGTATCATGAAATCTTATGGCTTTGCGGGCAGGAAAGGATAACAGAGGAAGTCATACAGCCGCAGCTTTGCTGCGTGGTAATCAACCCTTTTGAAAACCATAAAACCAAGGCTGACGCCTTGAGAGAAATGCTGTTTCCGCCCCGTACACCAACTTACTAGGCATTTGTGCAATTACCATTATTGTCAACTG
>NZ_FR896354.1:0-8453 GCF_000435155.1 Dialister sp. CAG:357
GCCGTATCGTTTCTTGACAACAGGACTGCGCTCGTACGCGTCATAACGTTTGTCCATTAATTTTTGGTGCTGCTCGCAGTACCGGTTCACGGTCAGCTCCCTGCAGCCGGGGTAGGCGCACGGCTTTTTGGGTTTCCAAGGCAAAGCACTCATCTCCAGACATAGCAAAAGCCTTCAAGGGATTGCTCCCACGAAGGCTTTTCACATTCTTTCATGCTATTAGTATACCATGTAGAGCAGACAAATGCGTCCGCGATTTTGGACATCAGGTCTTCCCAAATAAAAGCAAGGCAAGGTTCTCATCTCCAGACATAGCAAAAGCCTCCAATGGATTGCTCCCTCGAAGGCTTCTCACATTTTTTCATGCTATTAGTATACCACGTCGAACAGATACATGCGTCCGCTACATTACTCATGTGGCTAAAATAATTGGGAATGACTGCCCAAACGATATAGCAGAAGAACAAGTACATCATCTTTGGTTTCATAAATGAGAAGCCAATCTGGATCAATATGGCATTCCCGGCAACCTTTGTATGTTCCACCTAAATCATGGTCTCTATATTTTTCATCCAATTGTTTTCCTTGGGCCAATTGCTCAATGACAGAGAACAGCACATCTATATCTTTGTTCTGCTTCTTTGCCAATTTCAAATCTTTCTTAAATTGAGTGGTGAATTTTACTTCGTACTTCATTTTTCAAGGGCCACACGCAAATCTGTCATATTGGTATACCCTTTTACTTTTTTATCAATGGCGATTCGTTTGCCTTCTTCAATGGCAGATCTAGTTGTTGCATTAGGAACGTCAAGAGTGAGACGGAAGGGAATGCCATTTTCTCGTATCGTTGTTTTTAAGAATATGTTTACCGCCGTCGTCATATTCATTCCCAGAGCATTGAATATTTTCTCAGCCTGATTTTTGACTTCCTTATCCGTCCGGATATTCAAATTTGTATTTACCATATTCAACACCTCCATTTCTGTCTTGAATATAGCATTATTCTTGGCTGATGTCAACACAATGTCAATATAATAAACACATAGCAAAAGCCTCCAAAGGATTTGCTCCCTCGAAGGCTTCTCTCACACTTTCATGCTATTAGTATAACACGTCAAATGGATAAATGCGTCCGCGATTTTGGACATCATGTCTTCCCAAATAAAAGAATAGCAAACTTAGCTAATGCACGATTCTTCCTTTTGTAGGCAGACGACCGCTCGATGTGGAAATGATCAGCGATGGCATAGACGGCACTCGTCTGTGCATCCTCGTCGGCATAAAAAGTTTGCAGCACGTATTGCTCGTCGCTGCTCAGCTTTTCCCATGCAGGCTGGAACCATGCCATGTACTCGACAGCCTGCCGGTACCGTTCTTTCAGAATGTCGATGTCTGCCAGACCGGAGATGATATGATCTTCTACGGCATGCGGGTTGCTGGAGTGCGGCATCCCATCGAAACCGGACGGATGCAGGCTGGTCATGGCAGCATATGCCTGCTTGATATCCTCGCTGGTATTTTCGATGATGAACTGCATGCTGCCGTAATCCCGGATGGCATCAATGGCGCCGCTTCGTTTATTCAGATACTTCCAGATAACACTCATAGGCTGCCTCCTTGCAAGCTGGCCCGGACTGCCTCAATCAGTGCAGCCTGGGTTTTGTTTTTTTCTTTCAATGATTTCATAATGGTTTCATCTATGGTTCCGGCAGTCAGAATGTGATGAATGACGACCGTATCCGTTTGTCCTTGCCGCCAGAGTCTGGCATTCGTTTGTTGGTATAATTCCAAGCTCCAGGTTAGTCCAAACCAGACGAGAGTGGATCCGCCTTGTTGCAGGTTTAGACCATGTCCGGCAGAGGCGGGGTGGAGAATAGCAACAGGAATAACACCAGCGTTCCAATCTGTTATATCTTGTGAAGTCTTGATTTCTCGTACCGTAAACCGTTGCTGAATCCGTATCAGATCATGCTTGAACCAGTATGCAATCAATACGGGTTTGCCATTGGCACCTTCAAGAATGTCCTCCAGGGCATCGAGTTTTCGGTCATGAATGGGAATGATTCGTTTTTCCTCATCGTAGACGGCACCGTTTGCCATCTGGCATAGCTTGTTCGATAGGGCAGCCGCATTTACGGCATCAATTTCTTTCCCATCTAGTGAAAGCACAAGCTGGGAACACATGGTGTCATACATGTTTCGTTCTGGCTTTGATAACTGTACATGGATTTCATTTCGTACTAATGCTGGCATGGTCAGATACTCCTTGCTTTTCATGGAAATGGTGATGTCTGCAATACGTCGATAGATTTCTTCTTCCGCACCGGGTTTTGGCTTGTAAGAAAAGATCATCTGTTGGTTCCGTTTATCTGGTTGGAAAAATTCACTCCGGTAATGGGTGATAAAACGACCAAGTCGCTGTCCCATATCCAACAGGCGAAACTCTGCCCATAGATCCATCAGGCCATTTGAAGAAGGCGTACCTGTCAGTCCTACGATGCGTTTTACCTTGGGACGAACTTTTAACAAGCTCCGAAACCGTTTTGCTTGATATGATTTAAATGAAGAAAGCTCATCGATTACCAGCATGTCGTAATGAAAGGGGATGCCGGAATCTTTTATCAACCAAGGCACATTCTCACGATTGATAATATGGATATTGACCTGCTGCAAGAGTGCGGTTTTTCGTTCCGTAGCCGTACCAATAGCAACGGTATACGTTAAGTCATGCAGATGGTCCCATTTCTGAATTTCCGCTGGCCAAGTATCTCGTGCTACACGTAGGGGTGCAATCACCAATACGCGATGGACGTCAAAACTGTCATAGATTAATTGCTCTATAGCGGTTAAGGTAATGACGCTTTTTCCCAATCCCATATCCAGTAAAATGGCAGCCGTTGGATTTTTTAGGATGAAGTTTGTGGCATAGGTTTGATAATTATGGGGCTTGTATTGCATCCAGTATTCCTCCTATCTGCGTACTATTGTCGATGCAGTATACCGGAAAGCCAAGTGCTTCTAACTGGCGCTTCCGATGTACCTGCAGCGGTCGCATTTTCTTTCCGGGTGCTTTAAGCTCCACAAAGGCAATGCGTCCATTGGGCAGCAGCACCAATCTATCCGGCATCCCGTCATATCCGGGGGAGACGAATTTGGGACAGATGCCGTCTTTATGTTTTACGGCCTGTACAAGCTGCTGTTCGATTATTTTTTCTCGCATGATTTCCTCCGTCAGAGTGTTTAGTATCGACTTTTCATCAAGATGTGTGACACCCCCGACACCTGGTTACTATAACTTCCTATAGGGGTTAATTTTTAAGGGCCTATAGAGACTTTAGGGTAGGAGGTGTCGGAGGTGTCACGCTTTAGTTTAAAATGGCTTTTTCTGTCAGCCGTATTCCGCGAACAAACCGGCCTTGGCGATTTCTGAACCGTACGATTCCGGCTTGTTCAATGGCAGTATAAAAATCGGCAGAATTTCGCACATAATCACCGGTAACATTACAAAAGTTTCGATACGCAGTATAAAAATCACCGGATTTTTCCTGATAGGCTTTACCAAGCTCACAGCACTCATCCAGGAAATGGCCGAGCCAGTCGTTGTTTTCACGATACGAGCCGATGGCTTCCCGCACACAAGCTGGTGTGGTAAGCTGAAAATTTTTTTGAATGATCTTCTGTGCCCCTTCAATGATCCAAGTCAGGACATACTCGCCTGCATTTTTCAGCAGGTAGTCTGCATAATTTTTGATATCGTTGTTTCCTTCAATGCGAGCGTTAAAGAGTATCACAATGAGCCTGCGCCAGGTACCGGGATCGTTGGCACCGACGCGGGGTAGGTGATTGGTATAGAGCACCAGGGTATGGCTGGGAATAAACTGGAAGGGATCTTTATATTTCTTTTCTGCAAAGACCGCATCCGTTGAGCATAATTGCTTGATGATGGAGGTGTTGAGCCGCATACCTTCATCAAGCTCGGCGGCAATAAGCAGCCGTTTCCCTTTAGCCTCGGCCATTTCCGGTTTTACATTCCGGCGGCAGCCGACAGTTAATGTATCTGCTGATATGTTGCCGCTATAGGTGCCAAGTACTCGGGAGATAACATTCCAGAAGGTGGATTTCCCATTACGACCTTCACCGTAAGCGATGATCAGCGCTTCTACGTATACTTTTCCGATAGCAGCCAGTCCCACGATTTGCTGGACATACTCAATAAGCTCTGCATCTTTGCAAAAGAAGGTATTGATAGCAGAACGCCACAAATTTTTTCCATTGTCACCGGGCGAAACCTCTGTTACCTTGGTGATTTTATCTGTTGCTGTTGACGGATGTATGCCACATAATCCATCGGGCAGATAATATGTGCCTAGTGGGGTGTTCAGTAAGAATTCATTATTGTCGAGCTCTGTCGGTTTACATTGCAGCATGGGTTTTGCCGCCTGCAGGCAGGAGTTTAAATACTTGGTATCGCGACGCTTAATGACGAACGTTTTATATTCCTTTGCGATCGCATATTGGGTAAAGGCTGCCAGTTGTGCTGCATCGAACAGCTTCTTTGCCTTAGCTGCACCGGAGCCGACTAACACATCAGAACCACCGGATTGCTTTAGCTTTTGCCAAGCAACATGTTCCGCAGTTTCCGCCTCTTGTAGCTGCCTGTCGGTTAATTCCTGCACGACAGCAAGTGCCTGTTCGTCAGATTCGTTCCAACATATCCCGTCATAATGTAAAAAGTCGGTAGCCGTTGTAAATTGGAGCGTATCGGCATATTCTCGAGCCACCTCTGCATACCGGGTGAACGGCTATAGCAATGAGCCTTTTAACGCCTTGCTCAGGGCGATTTGCAAGAAATGAATAAGCTGTTGCATCGCTGTAAAATAATTTGCGATGACAAATATAAGATTGAACATCGTGCGAAAATGTGATATAATAATTTATCATCGGTTTCATGTCGGACGGTTCATCTCTCTCCTGTTATCTTGAGTATACGGGAAACGGCATTTTTCACCGCTCCCGAGAGTACACGACTTGACCGTACATGTACGCATGGAAGGAGGGGTCTCTATTGGCAGATACTGAATTCAAAATCTTCGCGAAACGGCTTTCGACGAAGTATCGGCGGAACAGGAAAGTTGAGGCTTTTGCCAAAGAATTATTTGAAAAGATCTATTTGCCAGAATCTGAAGACGATCCCGTTGATGAAACCCTGCCACGGACTTACAAGGCCTATTACTACGGGCAGAATGATATATCGGAACTTGCCTCCAAGATTTCCGGTTCTCTTGATACCGGGAATTTTGCTGAATACATTCAGACGGATTCCGATGACACGATTGAGTATCTTTGTGATTCGTTCAGACCGTGGTTTCCGGATATTGACAGCAGCAATTACTGCGCGTGTATAGCAGAGCGGTTCAAGGACATCATCGACCATGCGGCTGCGCCAAAAACAAAAGACACCACTCTTGCAGCAACAAGCGGCGGTGTCCCTGCCATTCAAATGGCGACATTGAAAGAAAAATACGGCATAGGCCTTGTGGCCGAAACCAGAAGCGTATGCCCAAATGACGGATGTCAGAAATCACTGTTTACATACCGCGACGGACATACCGAGCTGATCTATGACGTCGCAGTTATTGATCCAAGCAATTCTTCCAATGAGCAATCCAATCTAATCGCGCTTTGCCCGGAATGCGCGGCAAAGTACGCTGCTCTTAAGACTCCTGATGATATTGCCCGAATGACGAAAATAAAAGAAGCGCTTGTCAATGCTCATGATGATCAGGAGATCAGAGCCGATCAGCATGTGCAGGAAGGCGTCAGGCGTGTGATAGAAAAGATTCCGTTCATCAAGCCGCCTACAGATATCGACCTGAATTATGATCCGGTTCCGGTCAGGCAGAAAATCAGTGATTTTGCACTGTATCTTCGTATCAAGACAGACGTGAATGTCTACTTCAAAGCTTGGCGTTTCGACACATGTCTCGAAGAAATTTCTGGATGAGACCGTCCGGCTGCGCAGCAGGATCAATTTCCTGAGGACGCAGAATGAAGGATACGATGAATCCCAGAAGCTTGCCAATGAGACTAAAGACGCCAAGACCCGCATGGAGGACGCCAGAAAGAGCCAGCTGGATACTGTTCAGACCATAATCAATCAGGAAATGGTTCGGATGAACGATTTTATATACGACGGGAAACAGTATGCTCCTGAGATCAAATTTTCAGATGCAAAGAATGGAAATCCGAAGTACACCTTCGGCTGTGATTGGAATTCCGGCACAGGAGAAAATTATAAGAATCTCATCATTTTTGACCTGAGCGTATTCAAGACCACTGCGCTTCCGTTTATCGTTCATGACTCCCTGATCTTCAAGAACATAGCTGACCTGCCCATTGACAAGATTATGCAGCTCTATATGAACAGCGGAAAGCAGGTCTTCATATCGTTCGATAAGCATAAGGCGTTTACGGAATATACAGCAAAGACAGTCTATGATACCCGCGTGATCGAACTTCATAGCGACGGCGGTGAGCTGTTCGGATGGTCATGGGCTAAGAAGACAGAAAACGAATCAGGCGAAGTGCCGTCAGAGGATGACGAGAAATAAACTGATGGGGGTGCGTATGCGTATCAGTTACAGACCCTTATGGGTAATACTTGCAGAACGGGAAATGTCAAAGAAGGATCTGCGGGAATTAAGCGGAATCAGCACAGCTTCCCTTGCGAAGCTCGGCAAAGGCGAAAACTTGACGACCGATGTGCTTTTGAAGATCTGCGAAGCATTGAACTGCAATATCAATGAAATTGTAGAAACGGTTCCGGATGATGATGAAAAGGGAGCCGCCAATAAACCGGAGGAAAAGAAGAATGCCGCAAAGTACAAACAAGGCACTCAAAGAAGCCAGTCCATATAATGCCGCGATTACGCGGGAACAATTTTTGTTTTATGAAATGCGTACTACGGCAAAGCTCGTAAACGACGGGCTTGATAAGGATGCCGTGGTTGAACATATTGTGGCGGAGAATTTGTTTCAGTATCCGACGGAAAAGTCTGTCCGGAAGATGGCGCTTGCCTGCATCCGGAGGCTTGAAGCAATGGAGGATGATTCGCTTGTTACGGCCATTGCGACACAGCCGAGTGACGTGGCAAAGCAGATATGCCTGTATGCCATGATGCGGCAGTACCGTCTGGTATGGGATTTCATGCTGACGGTCATCGGGGAGAAATACCAGAAGCTCGACAGCTCATTCGGCAGAGTGGATCTGAATACATTCTTCATGCGGCTGCAGGAGCAGGATGACTGGGTGGCCACATGGAGTGATTCCACTATTACGAAGGTCCGGCAGGTGCTGACGAAAACACTCGTAGAGAATGAATATCTGGACAGCACAAAGGCGGATCATCTGAATCCGGTGCTGATCAGCCCGGTACTTGAAAATGCAATTAGGAACGATGGGATGACGGAGGCTCTGTCTGCTTTCAACTGCCTGTCGTAGGAGGAAACATGGAAGGAAATATAGATGAGCGCCTGGACAGGGTGCGTGAACTCCTGAAGAACCCGGATTTTCTGGAAGGAAACGGGCTGTCCAACGAAGTGAATATCAGGATGTTCTGCTATGAGGCAAAGGACGAAATGCGTGTCCGTCACTTCGTAGAACAGATTCTGACAGATCAGACGCTGCCGTGTCATCTGAAAGAAAACAACTTATATGAAATCTTTCTGCGGTGCTGCGAGGATAAACGTATTCTCTCCCGCATGGCAGATCAGGAGAAAAAACGCGGAAAAGATCAGCTTCAGAAGATGATTGAAAAATCCATCACCGTGCAGGCATATGTGGACAAGATCTGTGGCCGGGCTCCGGAAAAGGGAGATGTCTTACTTCTGACAGGAGTCGGCGACGTTTTCCCGTTCATGCGGATTCACATGCTACTGGAAGCCTTGCAACCACGAGTCGGAGGCGTTCCGATTCTTGTGATGTATCCGGGAACATTCGATGGAAGACACGTGAAGCTGTTTGACAGACTTAAGCCGAACCCTTATTACAGGGCGTTCAACGTAATATAGGAGGAACCGCCAGATGAAAATTCAGGACATGTTTGTCGATGACATCAACCGAAAGATAAATGGTGTCATCAAGGTGGATCAGGAAGACAATTCAACAGAACAGGAGCTGAACGAGTACGTTATTACCCGTGAATTGAAGCGGCACTTCATTACATTTTTCAATTACTATGACGATGCTTTCGATGCGCCGACATCGGATATCGGCGTCTGGATTTCCGGCTTCTTTGGAAGTGGTAAATCTCACTTCCTGAAAATGCTTTCCTATATTCTGGAAAACAGAACCATCAATGGGATTCCTACGGTCGAGCGGTTCCGTAAGAAGTTCGCGGATGATCCGGCTACCTTCATGCTGATCGATAAGGCGACGAAGGCACCGACGGAGA